>DXVA01000207.1:4828-7796 GCA_019408975.1 Lentisphaeria bacterium
GCATTGGGGCTGAAGGCACAGATTCTTGTCGATGAAACGTCGCAGGCGCGCGCTGAAATCGTGGTTCCTGCGGATGCGGCGCGCCCGGAGAAATTTGCGGCGGCGGAGCTTCAGCGTTGGATCGAAAAGATAACCGGCGCGGTTCTGCCGGTTGAAAATGAGCCGTCACGTTCTCCGTGGTTTGCCGTAAAGATATTTCTAGGCACGAAATTTGCCGGTGGTTTTCAGGAAGACCTGGATTTCCTGAAAGGCAGCGACGGTTACGCAGTAAGACGTAAAGGGCGGAACATCTATATTTTCGGTGCGGTGCCGAAAGGGACTTTGAACGGCGTATATGCGTTTCTGGAAAAGAATACGGATATCATCTGGGCGCGCGGAGCGAAATTCGGAACGGTTTTCACTCCGATGGATTCTTTGAAAGTCACAAAAGCGGACTGGCGCGACAAACCGGTATTCACATGGCGCGGCTGGTGGATCTGCGTCACTCATTACCATGAACAGACGGAGTATTGGAATGCGCGTGTCGGATGCAATTCCATGCCGGCATCCACCTTCAATAACGATTTCATTTATAACCGTGCCCGTGACTGCGGGATGCGGATTGACTGTGGCGGCGGGCATAATCTGCACCGTTTCATGCCGGAGAAATATTTTGAGAAACATCCGGAGTATTTCTGCGAAATTGACGGCAAACGCAGACAGGATGTCGCCAAGAACCAGGTCTGTTTCACGAATATGGAAGGAGCGGATTTTTTTGCGCAGGAAGCCGCGGAACAGATTGTGAAAGAGCGCTATCATGCGGATTCCTACAGCATCAAGACCGAGGACAACTGGAACGTCTGCGAATGTGCGGAATGCCGGAAAGACCTCCGGCTGCCGTCCGGAAAGATCAGCCGTTTCAAAGATACGAATTTCCGTTCCAACCAGTTTTTCCTGTATATGAACCGGATTGCCTGCGTCCTGAAGAAGAAATTCCCTGATTTGAGAATCAATACATTTGCCTACATTTTCACCGCTCCCGCGCCGGATGTGGAAGTTGCGGAGAACCTGAACATCATCTTCTGCCCGTTCGTGAAGAATGACAAGTTCAATATTCTTCATCCGAACAATCGGGAATGGAAGAAACGGGTCGACAGATGGGCAAAGGCATCGAAAAATGTGGTCTGGCGCGAATATTACGGATGTGCCTCGAAATTTCCGCGTCCGCTCGCGGATGTTGCCGCCGTGGATTTGAGATATGTCAATAAAGAACTCGGGCTGCATCAGGTGTATGCCGAATATATCCCGGACTGGAACACGAAATCGAACAACAGCGGCTATTCATGGGATGTTTCCGCAATGGAGTTTTGGGTTATTTCCAAACTCTACTGGAATCCTTATCAGGATGTCGAAACTCTGCGCAATGAATACCTGAACCGCGCCTATCAGAAAGCCGCGCCGGCGATGAGGAAATACTATGAACTGATCCGCAAGGCATGGTATGACGATCCCATGCCGTCGGTTTATAATGATAATGAGTATAAGTCGGCGGTCCATTACATCTGCAGAAAGGGACTGGAAAAACCATGCCGCGCCGCTCTGGAGGAAGCCGCGAAACTGGCGAATCTGCCGAATATCAGGAAAATGGTCGGTCTTCAGCGGGAGCGTTTCGAGGACTGGATGAAGAATGCCTCGCTTTATATGAATCCCGAATTGAATGTTCCGTATGTCTCCGGCGCCGACGGTGCGGCGGACCCCCGCTCTCCGCTCTGGAAAAAGAGCGTTTCCTGCGGCGGCTTGAAGATCATGAACAACCCGGAGCAGGATTCAGCATACCGGACAGAGATCAAGGCAATGCATGACCGGAAGAATCTTTATGTGATGTATTACTGTTACGACGGAAAAATAGAGAACGTTTATGCACAGAAATATTCCGGGGGGCGTGAGGCCTGGACGAAAGGGGATCATATTGAGCTGTTTCTTGATGGCGATCAGAAAGGGAAAAGCTACTATCACTTTGCGGCGGACTGCAACGGGAACCGTTATGACGCCCGCGCCTATGATTCAAAATGGAACTCCTCCTGGAAGATTCTGCGCGGAATGGAACAGGACGGTTACTGGATCATCTGCGTTGTGCCCTTGAAAGAGATCGGCGTGAATCTTTCAATGAACAATCGCCTGAAAGGGCTTTTCTACCGCACCCGCCACCATGGAGGCAAGGACGGCACACCGGAAAGCAGTTCGTGGAACGGCGGCGCTGTCCATCAGCCTGCGGGTTTTGGGGACATTATCCTGCAAATGGAATGATCCCGGCGGCATAATTTCTCTTGTTACGGAGTTTTGCAGTCATGCTGCACGGCTCCGTTTCTTCTTTTTTGCAAAATAACTCTTTTTCCCTCTTCATAAATCGGAAAACGGGTGTATATTGACTGCTTTAATAATCATAGAGCAGGATTTTTTATGGAAGAAGAAATCAGGAATATACTGCTTCAGCTCGGGGAGAACCCGGAGCGCGAAGGATTGAAGAAAACACCGGAACGTGTCCGCAAAAGTCTGGAATACCTGACGCGCGGATACAAACAGGATCTGGAAAAGGTCGTCAACGGAGCCATTTTCGAGGTGGAGAGCCAGGATATGGTGATTGTCCGCGACATCGAATTTTACAGCATGTGCGAACATCACATGCTTCCGTTCTTCGGGAAATGCTCCATCGGCTATATCCCGAACGGCAGAATTTTCGGAGTGAGCAAGCTGGCGCGTATCGTCGATATGTTCGCGCGCCGTCTTCAGATACAGGAGCGCCTTTCCAATCAGATCGCGCGCACCATTTACGAGACGATTCAGCCGGAGGGCGTCGGGGTTGTGATGGAGGCGCAGCATCTGTGCATGCTGATGCGCGGCGTCCAGAAACAGAATTCGACCATGGTGACATCCGCCATGTTCGGTTCTTTCCGCAGCCAGCAGTCCACCCGTATGGAGTTTTTAAAAC
>DXVA01000208.1 GCA_019408975.1 Lentisphaeria bacterium
GCCGGAGGAAAGAGCATGAGGGCTGCGCGCCCTCACACTCCGCGGCAGGTGAGAATCACCTGCACCTCGGCAAAACAAGTTTGCAGTCTTAAAAATATTCCGGATTTTTTTCTTTTACCCCTTGACGATAGGAATGTTTGAGTATATAATTAATAATACCAGATAATACCAGGGGTGAAGATGAACGATTCATTGAAGAAAAATCAAGTTTACAAGGAGTTGCGCGGGCAGATTCTCGGAGGAACCCTCAAGCCCGGAGAACAGCTTCCGGGAGAGGCTTTATTTGCTGTTTCCCTGCATGTATCGCGCGTGACTCTGCGTGCGGCGCTTGATCTGCTGGAGGATGAGGGATTCGTGGAACGGGTGGACCGGAAAGGGACTTTTGTCTCAAAAAAAATCGGAATCAGGACTTATCTTGCAATTGCCAGCATGAACAGTTCCGTCAGCAATCCCTATCCCTACATCATTCCAGGAATCGAGAAGCGTTTACGGGAAGCCGGACACCGTTTTGAATCCTGTTCTCCACAGTTCATCTGCAATCTGGATGCGGAATCTTTCCGCCGTCAATTGAAGCAGAATTCCATTCACGGGATTTTTCTTCTGGAAAATAATTTCAACGGCTCCGAGCCGGAATTAAATCTGCTGAAACATGCCGAAGTTCCGGTCGTCGTTCCGCATGGCGCGCCGGACGACCGTCCGTATTTTGATTTCCCGCTGATGCTTCCGGATTACCGTCAGGCGTTTGCGGACGGCGTACGGTATCTTGCCTCTCTCGGACATACCCGGATCGGGACGATCAGTTATCTTTTGCAGAGTGTGGAGCAATCCTGCCGCGGTTTTTCCGAGGAGGAATATCTGGAATTTCTTCGGGACAATGGTCTGGAAGCCGCTCCGGAGCTTTTCTACTGGACTGAATATCAGGCGGATGCGATTCACCGGACCGTTCAGGAAATGATGTCCCTGCCGATACCGCCGACCGCGATCATGTGCTTTTCGGATTTTTATGCGATTCATGTCTATGAAGCGCTGCGGGAGCTTCATGTCAGGATTCCGGAACAGGTATCCGTCATGGGATTTTGCGGCTATCCCGGCGCACAGTTCATGAGTCCCCCGCTTTCCACGGTGGATCTGATGTATGAAAAGATCGGAAAGGATGCCGCCGAACTCATGCTGAGAGCTTCCGAATGGTTCGGTAAAAGCGGAATGCCGCTTACGGTCTTTTCCCCGCACAAGGTCATGCCCAGCGAAAGTATTTCACCTTTGAATCAATACGAACACTATACTGTCATCGCAGGAGGAGTATAAAACGATGAAAGTGAAAGATTTCACATTGATTGAACTACTGATCGTTATAGCAATCATTGCCATTCTTGCCGCGATGCTTCTTCCGGCATTGAGTAAAGCGCGGGAGACCGCTTATAAGATTTCCTGCGCAAACCATCTTTCCAGCATCGGCAAGGCGATGCTGATGTATGCAAATGATTATCAGGATTATCTGCCCCCCTACCGGAGCGCCTCCGTCTGGGGAATGCCAGGCAATCGTGAATGGTATGCAGGAACACCGGAGACAGGCCTGCTGGCGGAGTATCTGCAACTGAATCAAAAGGGGCAGGATATCGGGACTTACGGATACAACGCAGGCAATGCATCCAATCCGATTTCGCGGAGCAGGATTTCATGTCCGGGGCTGCGGACTTTGCCCGCCGGAAAATTGCGGATTTACGGATACGGTTACAATAACAATATCTACAACGGGGAACGGAAACTGGCAAGATTTCAAATGCCGTCAAGAACAGTTCTGGTTTCTGAGACTTCCGATGCAACCATTCTGTCAAATTACGCCCCCTACCTTACGGCATTCCGGCACGGGAAATCCGCAAATGCAGTCTTTACTGCGGGAAATGTCCTGCAGGTAATCGCCGGACAGGTTCCCGGTTACTGGCCTCCGGATTTATACTGGAAGCCGTATTTATGATATATTTCAGTATTTTGCCTTAGCTCAATATAATTCAAACTCAATATAGAAGGAGATGGAGAGATGAAATTTTCTTTGCTGACCGTATGCATCGCATCGGCGCTTTCCCTGGGAGCGGCGGATTTTGACCCGGGAGGAACGACATTTGACTTCGCGGAAATCTCGAACCGGCGCTTTCAAACCTCATCCACCGGAAAGAATCTGTTCGGGGAATGGCGCAAATCCCCTCCGTGGGTTCATCTCCGGGACGGCAGACTTGCTAATGAACTGCGCCCGAAAATAACACCGCTGGTTGAGTTTTCGATGGAGAAAACGGCAGACGGCATTCTGCTCAGGACCGTCAAGAAAAAGGAGATAGAGGAGATCGCCGGACGCAACAGCGCCAGCATTTCCGGCTCATGGCAACAGACGGTCCGCTTTCCCGACAGCACAGGCGGACAATACCGGCTCAGTTTTCAGTATCATTCCGTGCAAACGGGTAAATACGGAATGTCAGGTTTCATTGTCCTGAGCTTCAAGAACGGCAAAAACGTGAAGACGGAGGTAAAAACATTTTCCGTCGGAAGCGGAACATGGCAGAAGTATGTTGCCGATATCCATGTGCCCGCCGGATACAATGCAATGGATATTTACCTGCGCCTTGACGGGTGCGGAGAAATCCAGTTCAGAAACCCATGTCTGGAACGGGAGAAAGCCGATTATCCGGCAACAGTGATCCTTGCCCCCGGCGCTCTGCTCGACAATACATTTGCGCTTTCCCGGAACGATCCTGCGATCCTTGCGTTTGCATGGAAACGCAATGTCCCGAAAGATCAATGGAAACTGAGCGACCCCGTGCTGCATGTCGTGCTGCCTCCGGAAATCAAGTTCAAGGAAACCGGAGCGATGCTGAGTCTGAAAAGCCATGAGAACGGCGAATACAGAATCAGCCTTCGGGAACTGCGCGACAGGCTCACACGGTTTGACAATTTCGACGCCCATCTCCTGCTTGCCATGATGATAACGACTGACGCCGTGCCCGGAACGGAACTGCCCATGGCGAGCTATTGGCTCACGGATGCGGGGAAACAGATTTCCGAAAAGAGGAATTTCAAATTTCTCGTCATTCCGCAGATTCAGATGGCGGGCAAATCCAGGTTGTATCTGAACGGATTTTATCCGATGGGACTTTATCTTGATTTCAAAAATAAGGAAAACAGAGAAAAATGGGCGGAATTCGCAGGGCGGACCGGTTCCCGCTGGCTTGTAGGGAATCCCGATTCCGAAATGATGGGACTTTACCGCAAATACGGAATTGCCATGATTACCCCGGAACTTTACTGGGTTGCAAACGGATACCGGGTCGGCAAACCCGAAGGCAAGCCGGAATATGCAAAATATAAGGCGATCGGCAAGACCAGCGACCTGAATATTCAGAACGGGACCTGTCCCGCCGCAATTTATAAAAAGACGGATTACTTTCTCAAAAGCATTGTTCCATATCTGAAACAGAGTCTGAAAGATGCGGACGGGCTGATCGCCAACTGGGAACCGTTCATGTTTCACGGCATGGGGTGTTTCTGCGGCAACTGCCGCGATGAGTTTGCAAAATATGCGAAACTCTCAAAAGAAGATGCGGAAAAAGCGTGGCCCGAAGAACTGCTGGTCAACCGCAGGTATTACGATGCCGGAGTCAAATTCCGCAGCTGGCAGCATGCACAGATGGTTAAGACGATTCAGGAAGCGGTGAATCAGGCTACCACAGGCAAAGCCGGTTTCATTCCTGAAGTCGCCTGGATTCAGATGGCTGACTGCAATGCGCGCCGATCCGCCGCCGGCGAACATGACCCGCTGGATTATGCCGGAGATTTGAAATACATCGATCCGTGGGGACCTTACATCTGCTGGAAAACTCTGGAGCCGTACACCTACGCCAAAGGCGACAATCTCAATACCTACATTGCGGCGAAACAGGTGGTCGATTTCACCCGGAAAAACTTCCCTGCCGGAAAACGTCCGAAACTTCTTGCGCTGCCGCACGGGATGCAGAGTAATTTCTGGTGCACGAATCCGGAAGCCATTGCAATGGAAGTGCTCGGTTTCTTCCTTGCCGGGTATGACGCTTCGACCGTTTATATTTTCCCGAAAGGGTATGACAACCGTTACTGGGCGGCGCTGGCACAGGCAAATGACCTGATTGCGAAAAATGAGGAGGTGGTTTGCAAAGGCGAAAGAACGGATTCCGTTTCCGTGACGCCGCTTACGCCTTATCCCGCACCGAAAAAACGGATCAATATCAGATATTTCAGCGATCTTCCGCAGGAAAGTCTGCTTCAGACGGCGGCATTCCGCAAAGACGGTATTCTTCTGGTTGCCGTCGGCAACTTCTGGGAAAAGGGAGATGTGTTTTTTACGCTGAAAATCAGCGGCCTGGAAAAGTCGGGGCGGTATGTGGTGAGGGAAGGCGCAAAAAAACGCCATTTCGGGGGACAGGGGAAAACATATTTTACAGGAGCCGAGCTTGCGCAGGGCGTTACCCTTCACGCCGGAGCGCTGCGCTGGGCATTCTTTGAAATCGTGCCGTGGAAAGCGGATGCGGAGCATGGAAGGCTGATTTCGCAGGATATGGTCAACCGTGCCATGCGCGAACGGATTCCCGTCTTGAAAAAAGCCGCCGGGGAGGAAGCGCGGCGCGATGCCGCGGAAGACCGGGATTTTCAGGAGTCCGAGTTGAGGAGCCTTACCTCCGGCGAGCTGAAATGCAATCCGGTCAGGAGCTCCGGCGGAGCACAGGCGCTTGAATTCATCTCCGGCAGGAATACACTCCGCCTCACGTTGAACGGCATGGCTGTTCAGAGCTGGAAACTCGACGGGCATGAATGGATTGCCGGGACGAAGTCCGGCGGTCTTGCCGCGCCGGCATTCTGGCTGCCGCCCGTTCAACTGGAGACGCCGTTTCTTGTAAAGGAACAGAAAGCCTGCGACAACGGCATCCGGATCACGGCGGAAAAGACATTGAACAAAAAGATTTCTCCGGCATTGGAGCATCTCAAGGTCAGGCAGACACTTGAAGTCAGCCGGAATCTGGAAAAAATCACGATCCGTACGGAACTGATCAACATGCACGATTCGGAATCCGGAATGGGATCGGTCACTGCGGGATTCCGCTACCATATTCTGCCGCTCTGCCTCGGAAAAGGCGGCAGTCTGGAGATGGCGTCCGGCGGACGGAAATACGAGTTCACGCGCAAACAGGAGCGCATGATCTTTGCCCGCGGAGCCACGGAAGCCGCGGGGAGAATGAAAAAACTGTTCGAGGCGCCCTGCACCCCGGTTATGATCGACGGCAATGTGGTCATCTGGCGGATGCCTGAAACGGAGATGAAAGTCGGAATGAGCGTGGAGCCTGCCGGGGCATTTGCCGGTTTCGCCTGCTGGGATACCCCGAATCTGAAGACTCCCACTTTCGAGCCGTTTTTCCACCCTGCCACATTGAAAGCCGGAGAATCCGCAGGATACACTCTGACTCTGACAGCTGGAAAATAGACAGGAAAAAGCCCGGACGGGAAACAATCCTGCCGGGCGTGAAGATCAGCTTATTTCAGAATCAGCTCGATCACGGGTACTTCCACTGCGGGTTTGACTACGGGGAGATCGACAGTGACGGCGCCTGCGGGAGTCTTGTGGCTCAACGAGGCATGAACCTGCGTATCGGCGCTGTCGCGCATCTTCACTTCGCTGCCGTCATGCAGGAACTGCGCATATTTCACCTTGCCGGAGAGTCCTTTCAGGTGAATGTGTTTGAACGGCCAGTTCATGATGTGGAGGTAAAGGCGGTTCGTTTCCCTGTTGTAAGTATAGCGGCAGTCGCGCGGTTCGGTCAGTCCTTCCGCCATGCCGCAGCCGTAGATGGAACGGGAATGATATTTCATCCAGTCGGCATAGCCTTTCAGCCGCTCCATTGCGCGATGGTCGATATACCCGCGGCTTGTCGGCCCGACGTTCATCAGCAGGTTGCCGTTGCGGCAGACATGGTTGATCAGCATGTCGATGCACTGTTTGATTGATTTCCATGTCAGTTCATCGCGATGATAGCCCCAGGAGCCGGAGAATGTCTGGCATCCTTCCCATACGACCGGATTTCCGTTTTCATCCGTCACGGGATCATCCGGTGTATTCTGTTCCGGCGTGATGACGTCGCCGCCGCCGGGGAGGTCAAGGCGGTTGTTGATCATAATGCCCGGCTGAAGCTCGCGGATCATTCTGACCAGTCCTTCGGAATCCCAGTCTGCGTGCCCCTTGCCGTCTTTTCCCCATTGCGGATAGGAGAAATCGAACCAGATGATGTCGATTTTTCCGAACTCCGTCAGAAGTTCGCGCACCTGATTGCGGAGATATTCGCGGTAGCGTGCCATGTCGCGGCCCTCATTGAGTTTTGCGCGATCCGGTTTGCTGCGGAGCGGATGGACATCGTCAACAGTGAAATCCGGATGATGCCAGTCAATCAGGGAGTGATAAAAGCCGACCTTGAGCCCCTCGGCACGGAAAGCATCGACAATCTCGCGGAGCAGATCGCGTCCGCACGGAGTATTCGTAACTTTGTAATCCGTGTATTTCGAGTCCCACATGCAGAACCCTTCATGGTGTTTCGTGGTAATGACGAAATACTTCATGCCTGCTTCGCGCGCGGCTTTCGCCCATTCCTTCGGATTGAAAAGATCGGGGTTGAACTGTTCAAAATACTTTTCATAATCCTCGTTCGGAATCTCTTCATAATTGCGGATCCATTCATGCCGTCCGGGCATGGAATAAAGCCCCCAGTGAATGAACATTCCGAACCTGTCGTGCGTGAACCAGCCCGTGTCGCCTTTTCCGAAATCAGCCATTTTCCGTTTCCTTTTTTTGTTTTTTGAACATTTCCGGCTTGCAACTGTTGAAATTATACGTTATCTTATGAACTAAGTCAACAATAATCCTATGAATAAAGCACGATAAAATATGAATAAAACCAATGTCTCAATTCTGGAATACCCTCAATTGCGTATGGATTCCGTAGGATATGTACGCCTAGGAAAATTCTGGAACTCGGTGATTCTCGGCGGTCATTACTGGCGGCTCTACTATCATGACGATTACGGCGCCGGAGTCTATATCGGGCGCCGCAAAGTGGAACTCAAACCGGATCATATCTATCTTCTGCCGCCCAACTGCGACCTTGAAACATGGTGTACGGGGGAACCGGTTCAGCTTTACCTGCATTTTGAAATGACGCAGCTTGCGGGAAATCCGGATTACCTCTGCAACGAACTCCGGATCAGCGACGATATGAGAATCCTGATTTCACGCCTGCGCCCCATGCTGGAATTCAAAGAGGACAACAACCGTGCCAATGTCAAGCTCTTTGCCATCGCACTTGCCGCCAATGCCATGGCAATGCTCCCGCAGGAAGCGCTTTCCGAACTCAATTCCGATAAACGGATCGCTTCGATCTGCGATTATCTCCGTGAAAATATGCGGAACGATATCAGCATCGACCAGCTTGCCGCCCGGGTAAGAATGGCGCCCAATGCCTTTCTGCGGCAGTTCCGCGAAATTACCGGAAGCACACCATACCAGTATCTGCTTCAGCTTCGTTACAGCTATGCGTCGCAGCTTCTGGAATCGCGTGCATTTTCCATTGATGAAATCTGCGAGCTGGTCGGCGTCAAGGACCGTTTTCACTTTTCCCGCAGGTTCAAGAAACTTTACGGAGCCGCTCCTGCGCAGTACCGCCGCCGCCATACGCCGCAGGGATGAGGCGGAACTGCGCGGGCGAACCTGCCGCCTGTTTCCGC
>DXVA01000209.1 GCA_019408975.1 Lentisphaeria bacterium
ACGCTCAAGGGCGAGAACTTGATTTATCAAATTCGGGAGCTACGGCGGAATCACCGATGTTATGCGTTGTTCCGGCGGCTCTCGGAACTTCGTTCCTCGTCCGTTAGCGGTTGGAACCGCCGCCGGGGGGAGAAAGAACATGAGGGCTGCGCGCCCTCAAACTCCGCGGCAGGTGAGAGTCACCTGCACCTCGGCAAAACAAGTTTGCCGTCTGAAAAATATTCACGGTGCAGGTGTATCCACTAATCAGTTCATATCCTCACTTGCCGCAATGCGGAAAATATTTACTCGGAATCTCCTGTATTCAAATGCCGCGCTTCCAAGTCCGCTTTATCGGCAAGGGAAAGATGTCCTTCCACCATACCGTTGTCCAGCGGATTGTCTTTGCGTTTCGACAAATCGCGGAACAAAGCTATCGTATCCGCAATTCCGCCCCAGAGAAACCAGACAGTCGAAGCCACGCCGACCACGCCGGCAACAGCAATGCTGATCGTGTAGAAATAGTAACTCCACCATCGTTCGGGCCATGGGGAAATCATATTCCAGACCAGCACTACAATAAATGAGAAAAATATCTTATAAATAAATACGTAAATAAACACCGACCACGCAATGACACGGTCGCCCCTGCTGTATTCGGGAGTAATGCCGATCAGTTTGCCGAATACATTGCGGATGTTCCATTTCTCCTTCCGGGGCGTCTCATCCGGATTGTCCGAATAAATGCCGCGGTGAAGCATACGGTCCAGATTGAACGGTTTGCGGAAAGTCGCCAGCGAGCCGGCAATATAAGCGAGAATACTCAGGCACATGGAAATAAAATAGATTTCAAACGAATTGACCGGGAATTTGATCGGGTCCATACTCCATTCAATGTAGGGGGAGAACGGATCGGAAACAGTTTGCAGGAAGTAATCCAGCGGATCAACCCAGTCCAGTTTGAGCAGAACGGGATACACATGTGCCGCCCATGTCCGCTGAAGAATCAAACCGAAAACGGAAAAACCGCATCCGAAGACAATCGAACACCAGGCTCCGACCGTATTCCCGAAACGGCTGTAAAGCCCGAAAATCATCACCGGGCCGGCGCCGCCGAGCCACACGGCGCACATAATCGTAACGAACATGTTGATATAATCCAGCTGCGTAAAGAAACATGCCACGATGAAAAAGAAGACCGCCACAGCAAGCGCCGTCAGGCGCAGGAGCAGGATGTGCTGTTTCGGGGTCGGCGGCTTTTTCAGGAACGGCAGAATAATGTCTTGCACGATCGTGCCGGAGGCATTGAATATTCGGGAATCATCCGTGGATATCAGAAGCAGAAGCATCAGCAGCGCAAAAATACCGATCATCCCGACAGGCATGATCTCACGGAGTGTCATCGGCAGCATCATCTGCCCGTAAAGGCTCCGGATTTTCTGAAACTCCAGATTTGTTTTTCCCGTCTCCTGCCGGTGATCGGATTCCGTCATTGTTTTGTAGACGGCATCCAGATATTTCGTATCCAGATTCTCATTCTGGGAAAGCGGGGCGTCCCTGCCGATTTCATGAACCTGAACGGGCATGGTGGCGATGTTCCGCAAAATATCTTCCCGGAGCCGGGGTTCCGCCACAGCCTCCTGCGCCACCTTGCCGATCAGCCCAAGACGGATTTCATGCGCCTCCTTCGCAAAATTCTTATGGTTCATGACGGCAATCAGCATCACAGCCAGAAGCAGCTGAAGCATAAATGAAAATCCGGTTTTCCACGACCCGAGCACACCCGCCATCTTCTGTTCATGCGGAGTGCGCCCGGCGGAAGTCGTATCGTTGCCGTACCAGCTGGCTTTGTTCAGGATCGCCGCCATGATCGTCACAACCAATGCAAAGATATTGAAATCTCGCAATTGGTCAACGTCAAACGGATTCAGAAAACTTTCCCCCGGGACACGGTCCAGCATCACCGGAGCAATATCGTTGCCCCAACTGAACTTCATAACGATATACAGCACAAGAATCACAAAGATCGGATAACACATAAGCCCCTGAAAACAATCGGTAATCAGCAGAGAGATACGCCCCCCGGGCCAGATCACCACC
Source organism: Lentisphaeria bacterium (assembly GCA_019408975.1). Classification (GTDB taxonomy): domain Bacteria; phylum Verrucomicrobiota; class Lentisphaeria; order Victivallales; family UBA1829; genus UBA11452. The sequence continues at coordinate 2,080 of DXVA01000209.1, forward strand.
ATCGCCAGGCACAGGATGGTCGCCACGACAATGACAAAGCAGGGCAGATTCAGCGGTTCCCAGCCGAACGGCATGGGAATCATGACCCGGTGGGGCAGTCCCAGAAAGTAAATGAAGAAGTTTGCCGCAACCGCAGGGCCGATCGCATTTGTGATCATTTCCGCAACCGTCCGCAAAGTCGCCGCAAAAATACGGAACGGGCGGCTGTAACGCATCTCCAGAAACTGCCCGATCGAAAGGGAGCGGGTCTCGCGGTAACGGTAGGAACAGAATCCGGTCAATGCGATCACCACATAAATCGGCGCCATGATGTTTTCCCAGAATCCCAGCGCATATCCGGTCTTGTATTTAGCCTCTACCAATGCAACCAATGTAATGACGCTCAGGCTCGAAGTCAGGTCGCCGACAGAAATCACATACCGTCCGGCGACGCGTCCCGCCGCCAGATAATCCACCACGCCGCGCACATAGCGTTTCGTATAAAGCGCCATGATAATGACGAAACTGAACGGAATCAGTGTAATGCACCAATCGATCCAATGCATGATAATCCAGCCCTCTCCCCTGCCCTATTCCACTGCCACGACGGCATTGCAGACAGCCGTGCGTTTTCCCGTTCCATCCGCAGCCTCCGCCACCAGCGGACACGGATTTTCCGGTTCATACAGCCTGCTCGTTTCCGGCAGAGTCACGGTAAACACCTGCTCGACCAGTTTGTCTTTCCCGGAAATGCCGATCTCCGCAGGAATCACTTTCCAGTCGGCAAAAGCGCGCAGACGCAGTTTGCCCTGCGGCAGATTCGCGCCGGTCACTTTCACACGGATCGTCTCGCCTTTTCCGCAAAGCGGAGTCCAGCGGTCCGTCGCGGCACTTTTCGCATTTCTGCTGCGAAGCACTTCCACTCCCAGCATCGGGACAGGCTTTTTCCAGGCATAAAGAACCGCGGCGGTGCGCACTTCAGGAATGCGAACCCGATACCAGCCGTTTTTCAGATTTTCAACATCGCCAAACGGACGGAATGAACTGCTCTCCGCTTCCGCCCAGTAGAACTCGCTGTAATCAGCGGCGGGAAGAAGAATCTCCGCCGTGACAGGCGCATGAACTTTCTGGATCGTATTGGCGATCACGGTGATGGAATTGCCGGACGCATCCGTCATGGGAGTTTCGACGCGGAGATACGGTGTTTCACGCTCAGTCCTGACCTGCGGCTCGACTCCGGCGTTGCTCAGCACGCGCTTCAGCCAGCTGCCGACGACATGCGGTTCACCTTCATTGCGCATACAGCCGAGACGGGTATTGATCCAGAACGCCGTTCCCTTTTTATAGCTGTTGCGTGTCAGCATCGGAACCTTGAGGCTGTTTGCGACGGCATCCGCATTCAGCAGCGAGGCAGTCGTCACGCTGCCCGTAATCTTGCCGTCACAGCGGATGCTGTTGCCCTCGCCGTCATCAATCCAGAGATCATCCGGAGAGACATCGATCCCTTTGTAAACCTTGCCCATTTTGATTCCGAGCACCTGCTCAAGTCCCCGTTTCTCGCGGTGGTGCTCGTCAAAAAAACCGCACTGCCCGTCTGCAAAAAGAACACCGCCGTTTTCGACATAGCGCGAAATCGCCGCAGTTTCCCTTTCAGTCAGGTGATCAGCACCGACAAGCACCAGCGCGGAATATTTCCCCAGGTAAGCATCGTTGAGCTTGCCGTAAGGCAGGACATCGACACGGTAGCCGGCTTCGCGAAGATGCGTATAGACATTCAGCCGGTTGTTCTGGGAATAATCCCAGCGGCTCGCTCCGGCAGGCTCGGAAAGCAGGACGTCGCGGGTTGGAATCAGCATGGCAACAGCTCCTTCGGAGGCGGGCCACGACTTTGCCCAGAAATTCTCCGTTCTGTGAATCATCGAGCCGAGACGCGACGCATAATAGAACTTGCCGCGGCGAACTCCATCGGTCGAACGGGTGAACCCGAAAGTCGCCCAGTCCCCCTTCGCGCCTTTCCTGCCGAGCGTGAAGAAGTCAAATCCCTTGACGCCGTTGGAAAGCACACGCCAGAAAGACTCCGCGAACTGCCAGTCAGGACCCGTATGATTGTTGGTTTCGGCGGAAAATACCCCCCAGTCCCTGGAACGGTCATCGGGATTCTGCGGATTTCTGATACAGTTGTAAAAATAATTGTTTTCGTAGCAGTTGCGGTCGGTATTGCCGTACATATCCATGCCGTACCATCCCTTGGAATATTCGCGGGTCTTGTCGGCAAGCATTTCATGATTGTTCAGGCGTGTTTTGTAAACAGCCGGCATTTCAAGCGTGCATTGCGTGCCTTTGAATATGACACGGCGGCGTCCCTTGTCCGTTTCGGAAACATTTCTGAAACGGCGCGCCATGAAATCGGTGTAGACCTCCTCCTGAAAGCGGCGCCAGTCGAGCCATGCGCCGGGACGCACATTCGCCTCGTCGAGAGTCGGCGCGGCAAAGTCTTCAAATCTTTTGTAATCCGCTCCCCAGACCTTATTGAATTCAGCAAGATCATTGCCGTAAAGTTTTTTTGCAAACTGCACAAAAGCGGCTCTGGCTTCCGGGGAATAATCCATCGGGAGCTCCCACTCGTTGTCAAGATGCCACATGAAAACATAGTCCCCGTTGACCTCGATCACCTTCTGAACGCTGGCGCGTTCGCAGTCCAGAATATATTTACAGGTATTGGGATCATTCAGATTCAGGTTATGTTTCCCGTTGGATTTGCCGGATGGATTCATGGAGTTCTTGAGCGTCCCGTAATGTTTGGTGCGGCGGCTTCCGGCAGCCGTGTGCGCTGCCCAGAGACTGACGAAAACCGGAGAGCGGTCCGTCACCTTTGCATGGTATGTGCAAGGTTTCCCGAGGCGGAACTCAAGGCACTGATGCCCGCCGCCGTCGGTAAACGTATAGCCGATCCGCGGCAGGACATCCATCTTGTCATTGCGCAGAATGCTTAACGGGAAAAAACCGGAGGACGGCTTCATGTTTTCATCAAGTTCCAGCGTATAGGCATTGGATTTCTGCAGCGGATCATCCGCACAGAACAGGGCACCCGCGGCGGAAAGCGCCGCAGAAAAGAGAGTGAGTTTCAAAAAGTTCATATCATTACCTTCAAATATGATGATTCAACGCGATTCAGGTGATGTTTCAGAGAGGGCTCCAGAGCGGTCCCCACATCACACTGTTATAAGCAAACGGAAACAGGGAAACTTTTCCCGGATTGCTCATGAATTTTATCGTCGTGGCTCTGCCGTCCGCTGTGGAAAAAGTCATTCCCATCCCCTTGTGATCCCTGTTCTTTCTTTTGTCGGTGCATTTGGAAGACCTGTAAATGACCTCGTTGAAACTCTCATTTCCCTTGTTCTGAGTGAAGCACGCCCAGCGATATTCGGTCAGCATGGCAACTTGCGATGCGTTCCTTATGTTGGATATCTTCCCTTTCGGGCTCGGCTGCGCCCTGATCGTCTCATAGTTGGCAAAAGCATTGGTCAGCAGATAGGCATTGAAGGAATAACAGGTTACATAGGAATCGGTGCTGTACGCATTGTTGTAGTTGCCTCCCATGCCGGGAACCATTCCTCCAATGCGGTCTTTGGACTCGTCCCTGTAATTCAGCGGGCAAAGGTAGACAGCTTTATTCATGGAATAATTCCGGTACAACATGTAAATCCAGTAATTGGAATTATAAATACCGGTATTCTCCACGCTTCCTCCTTTGTGCGACGGCAGAAAATCGTTATAATCCACGGTGTACATGATCAGGCCGGTCGCAAGTTGTTTGGAATTCGATACGCACTGAAGCATTTTCGCTTTGTCCCGCGCCTTGCCCAGCGCCGGCAGCAACATGCTTGCCAGAATTGCGATGATCGCAATTACAACCAACAGCTCCACCAAGGTGAACTTCGCTCTCATTCTCTCTTCTCCTTATTTTGATCGTTCGAGCTTATTGACATTGACACCATGAACAATAACCGGAGAACCTGTCAGCGGAAGGGAAACCATCCCGTGTTCCGCGGCAAATTCTCTTTTTCTTCCGATTGAATCGACAACAGTAATTCTCTCCCGTTCCGCGGGAATCGGAAGAGCCGATGACTTCTTCCAGTGGGAAACCCACGGCTCAAGATGCTTATACCCGGATTTCTTTGCCGACTGAAAATATCCCTCCTCACGGTTCCAGAGTATAGCGAACTGCCTGCCGCTTTTTTCAAACAGGAAACCTTTGAACTGTTTTTCCAATTTCAGATCACGTACAAATTTCGCATTTTCCAACTGCTCCGCAATATTGCAGAAGGCAAGCAGGGAAGGTTTCAGCGTCCCGTCGCGATGAAGCAGACCGTAAAAATATTCGGGGTCGGACGGCTTGACACCCTGTATATTGAACCAGACTCCGTCATGAAGCTGATAGAAAAAAGCCGCCGTAACATTCTCTTTCAGCGCAATCGCATACATCAGCAGAATATTGTCCGCCGCCATGCGATAGGAGTCATACCACCACGCATTGGGTTTCGTGCAGGCATAGACTTCCGTCAGGTAAAGCGGCTTCTTCGGTTTGTCCGCAAGAAATTTCCTGACCCTCTGCAAGGACCCGTAGTAACTCCAATATTCCCTTCCGGCATAATCCGCCGTCATGTTGCCGCGTCCCGGATGAAAGGAAACACCGTCCAGCAGTTCCCAGCCGCCAAGATCATGAATTCTGCGAAGGAACGCCAGATCGCCGCCCGCAAGCGCCGGGCCGATCAACTGCCGGGTTATCCCTTTTTCCTTCATCTGCCTGCGAATCTCCTGATACCAGTTCTTCATCAATTCATCCGCATGAGTTCCCTTGTTCAGCGACTGCATGTTCCACTCGTTCGGGAACTCCCAGCCGACTGTATGAGGGCGGTTGACCTGTTCCAGAGTCTTCGCGATATAAGCGTTTCTGGCAGTAGCGTCCTTTTCCTGCGTCCATACTTTACAACTCTTATTGCTGTGAAACAGGGCATTGGCGCCGATCTGATCATAATATGAAGTCTTGCCCATCTCACGGACCCAGCCGACGCCCATGCGGCGGAGCAGTTTCACAACCTCTTTACGGGACGGCACATCGAAAGCCGCCGCAATGCCGAAAATACTTTTTTCCGGATTCCTGAACACATATTCAGGAAGCACTCCGATCATACTGCGGGCAAAAGCCCCCTGTTCCGCAGTGAAATCGACGAACCAGATTCCGCGTTCACCGTTCAGCTTCGGTTCAACCCGGACTGTAGTTGAATCATGTGCGGGAACAGTTACGACTGCCTTTTCATCCAGGCACACATTCCCGTCATAATCACGGACAGCCACCCGGTAGGGAACCTGCTTCTCATTCAAGGAGCCGTTGCTGATTTTCACAGTCACAAACGGTTTTTCCGAAACGGACTTCCAGAGATTGAACGGCACCTGCGGCGGAATTGCAACCGTCAGTTCCTGTTCCGCAAAAATCGCCGCCGCCACTTCCTGGCGTTTTGCGGGAAGAATCAGGTAAGCGGCCGTTCCTTTTGCAAGCCCGGAATCTTTATCCAGTTTCAGGCTGACATGCTGTCTGGCGAAATCGGACCACTCGGAATTGCCGGAAATCTTTTCATAGACGCTGAACTCTCCTGCCGGAAACTCCCGCACCACGGCACCCGCCTTTTCGTAGGGAACACCGCCGGACGCAGGA
>DXVA01000021.1:0-25017 GCA_019408975.1 Lentisphaeria bacterium
CTGATGTCCGGCGAGCTGTCGGTTGCGGACCTTGGCGACGGTAAATGATGATTTAACCTTCTTAAAGGAGACATAAACACATGGACAATCAAAACGATCAACGGATTCAGGAACTACGGATAAAAATCAAAAAGTATCTCGAACTTGAAAATGTCAGCTTTTTGTTAGGTGCAGGTACTAGCTTTCATCTGGGGGCACCTATTATCCGGCGTGTAAAAGCTTGTAACGGCTTAGATGTAGCTGAAGAAGTAAAAAAATACTTTGCCAACGAAGTTGACCCCTCTTATGAAGATCTTTTTAATTGTCTGCAAGCAGACATCTTTTTAGCAAAACAGAAAAAAGTGGATTTTTCAAAACAAGAAAAATCCATTAGAAAGATGCAAAAATGGCTATTTGATTATTGTAATACTGAGATAACAACAATCGATGAAACGTATAAAGATGATGAATATTTAAAAGTTAATCGTTATTTCTATCATGAGTTGTTGGTAAAAAAAATATTACAGAGACCAATTAATCTCAAGAGAGTCAATATGTTTACGCTAAACTACGATATGGCTTTTGACTATGCTTTGGATAATCTTGGAGTTCATTATATTAACGGATTTATGGGTGTTCATAATCGTTGTTTCAGACCTGAAGTTTATGACTATGACATTTACTATCCGGGAGAAAGCGTTTCTGGGAAAGTTCACCGAGCAGAAAAAGTAATACGTTATTATAAACTCCATGGTTCTTTATCTTGGCAAGCTACCACTCCAAACGAAAAGAATACATATGGCATTTGTGAATCTCCAATCTCCAATACATTCAATGAAGAAAATCAGCTAATGGTATATCCGTGTGTGAATAAAAAGACATATACCTTGGATTTGCCTTATTCTGAATTATTTCGTCAATTTTCACGTTCGATTACGCAACCGCAGTCAGTATTGATTTGTTTGGGCTACTCGTTTTATGATGAACATATCAATGACATTATTAAACAGGCATTATCAATTCCATCATTCACGTTGATCGTAGCAAATTTTTCGCCATCAGGGAGTCCTGAAGAATCAGATTTTTCAAAACTTAAATCATTATCCAAGAAAGATAAGAGAGTTATTGTTTTGGATGAAAAAGACTCGAAGCAAACAGCTTTTGTTAATTTTGTAAAGAATGTAATGCCAGATCTATATGAAGAGGAAGAGCAGCTTGTTATTGCGCAGACTATGGCTACACTATTTCCCACTGATGCTTCAGAAAAGGATAACAAAAAATGAGCCAAAATAGAATCATAGGAAGAGTTTTATCTGTTGATAATTACCGTGTTTTTATTAAAATTGAAGACGCATTAAAAGGCTCTTATAAAAGTGGCCTCAACGATATCTATGAAGTCGCCAGAATCAATTCCTATTTGATTATTCCTGTTGGGGCAGATCGGATTGTCGCTCTAATAACACGCGTTTCTATGAAAGAAGAATTGGAATTAGATAAGAATACTACAACAATAACTCTACCGACATCTGCACGTTATATTTCTGCAACAATGTTGGGAACTATTGCCAAAAAAGAGAATGGAGAATGTTTTATCCAAGGAGTATATAATTTCCCATCGTTAGATAATCCCGTCTGGTATGTTACGGAAAAAGACTTGAATCATATTTTTGATGCCCGAACAAACGGCAGAGACATAACCTTGGAAAAAGACTTTTATCTTCCCATTGGAACTTCTCCTGCATTTCAAAATTATAAAGTGAAGATTTGCCCCGATCAATTTTTTGTCAAACATGCGGCGATTTTAGGGAACACAGGATCTGGAAAATCATGTACACTAACGTCTGTTCTTAGAAATCTATTTAAATATGAATACAAAGATAAGCGTTTAGCAAACGCTCATATTGTTATATTTGATACGAATGGAGAGTATAGGAATGCTTTTCTGCCTGATTGCGGTGGAGAATGTTATTCAACTGCAAAAGATGATCTTGAGCATATAAATGCGTATTATTATGGCGGAGAAAATGATGTTAAAGTCCCGTATTGGCTAATGAATTGGAATGACTTTCGAGCATTGCTTAAGCCGAGTGATGGAACACAAGCACCTGTTTTAAACAGAGCCATAGGCTTGGCAAAAAATGAACCCGTAGATAACTTGAGTGAATCAATTTCTATTGTCGCATTGGAACATCTTAATGCCATACTTAATATTGCAAAGAGTGGAGATTGGTGGAAAGCTGAACCTTTATCGAATTCCTACAATGAATTTAAAGTTAACCTTCCACAAGAATTGCAAAATTTACAGATGCAAAGGGGGGCTAAATGTCCTGGACCTTCTCTGATTTCTCAGATGGAAGATTTTATTAAATCATGCCAAAATCAAAAAATTGAAAGTCAGATTATTAGCGAGCAGAATATAGATTTGCCGATATGGTTTAGTTACCAAGAACTGTGTACCAAGTTTTTGGATGCAGCTATTTCACAAGAGGGAACAAATAATAATAGAATTGCTGAGTTCGTATCAACCTTAAGGTTACGAATGAATAGTTTCCTCAATGACAAGAGAATGGCTGTTCCATTGATGTTGAAGAACACTGATGAGATAAACAAAGAAATTCTCCCTCAATTTCTATCGTTATTGTTGGGGGACTACAATAAGTGTTTTGCTAAGGAGGATAAAAACAATTTTGTTAACCGATACAACATAACACAAGGCAAACATAAGGATAAAACGAACCAAATTACTATTGTCGATATTTCTCAATTGCCGTTTGAGGTCTTGGAAACAGTTACAGCGTTGCTTGGGCGAATCATTCTCGAATTCGTTTCAAATTTTCTGCCAGAGCAACGAGGCCAATTCCCAATAGTTCTTGTTTTGGAGGAAGCCCAGAATTACATTGCTGAAAACAAGGAGTCACCGGCGAAGAACGTTTTTGAGCGGATTGCTCGTGAAGGACGGAAGTACGGGATTTCGCTAATTGTTTCAAGTCAGCGTCCTTCGGAACTTTCAAAGACCGTTTTGTCGCAATGTAATTCATTTATCATTCATCGCTTGCAAAATCCAGATGATCAGAAGTATGTTCGTGGGCTGGTTTCAAGTGCGAATGCTGATTTACTCGAACAATTACCCATTATCCCACAACAACATGCTATTATTACCGGTGACTGTGTGCGTACACCTGTCCTTGTCAAAATAGACGATGTTACTCCAACTCCTAACAGCAACAATCCGAAGTATATTGAAAATTGGTTGAGTAACGATCCTATCCCGTATGGCACAACGTGTCAACGATGGCTTGGCTGTTCTTCGGATTCTAATACGACGGAGGCGTGAATGCAAAATTCATATACAGAGGCCAACTATGAAAATGCGGTGATTGAGGTATTCCGGGATACGCTGGGGTATGATTATGTCTATGCTCCGGACCTCGTGCGGGACTTCGCCGATCCGCTCTATTCCGATGAATTGCTGACGGCGTTGCAACGGATTAACTCGGCGTTGCCGGAAGTTGTTATCACTGAGGCAATCTATAAACTGCGGAATTTCGAGGGCGGTTCCACGCTCCAAAAGAATATCCAATTCATGGACTATCTGCAAAACGGCGTTTCGGTCAACTTCTACGACAACAAAGAACAGCGTTCCGCACTGGTTCGACTGATTGACTATGAACACGTCGAGCGCAACTCTTTTATCGTCGCCAATCAATGGACCATTGTTGAGAACAGCGAAAAACGACCGGATGTGCTGGTGTTTATCAACGGCTTGCCGGTTGTCGTATTCGAGCTGAAATCACCATCCCGCGAGGAAACCGACGCCTCCGAAGCGTTTCTGCAACTGCGGAACTACATGCACGAAATTCCCTCGCTCTTCATTTACAACGCGTTTCTCGTGATGAGCGACCTTGCCATTTCCAAAGCCGGCACGATCACCGCCGGGGAAGACCGTTTCATGGAGTGGAAAACCAAAGACGGCAGTTATGAAAATACCCAATTTGCCCAATTCGACACTTTTATTGAGGGTATTTTCGACAAAGCCCGTTTGCTTGACATTATCAAAAACTTCATCTGTTTTTCCGGTCCTGATGCAAAGATTCTGGGAGCCTATCATCAATATTTCGCCGTTAAAAAAGCGGTTGCCTCCACTGCGAAAGCCACACAAACCGACGGGAAAGGTGGTGTTTTCTGGCATACCCAGGGAAGCGGAAAATCGTTGTCGATGGTGTTCTACGCCCATTTGCTCCAGCAGGTTCTCAATGCGCCGACCATCGTGGTGTTGACCGACCGCAACGACCTTGACGATCAGCTGTTCGGGCAGTTCGCCAAATGTTCCGACTTCCTGCGCCAGATGCCCCGGCAGGCGGAAAGCCGCGATCATTTGAGAAAACTTCTCCGAGGAAGAGAAGCTAACGGCATTATCTTTACCACAGCCCAGAAATTTGAGGAAAGCAACGAAATTCTTTCCGATCGTCACAACATCATCGTCATGGCGGACGAGGCACACCGCAGCCAGTTCATCGACGAAAAGGTGGACGAAAAAGGACGCATTCAAAAGTCATTCGGGCTGATTATCCGCGAAAGTCTGCCGAATGCGACCTACATCGGCTTTACCGGTACTCCGATTTCCAGGAAAGACCGTTCCACGATTGAAGTTTTCGGAAATTATATCGACATTTACGATATGACACAGGCTGTCGAGGATGGCGCCACCCGCCCCGTTTACTACGAAAGCCGCGTGATTCATTTGAAGCTGAATGAGGATGTGCTCCGGCTTATTGATGCCGAATACGACCTTATGGCAGAGAACGCCGAACCATACGCTATCGAAAAGAGCAAAAAAGAGCTGAGTCAGATGGAAAGTATCCTCGGCGCGGAACAGACCATTTCCGCTCTATGCGGGGATATTGTAAATCACTATGAGCAGAACCGGGAACACGAATTGACCGGCAAAGCGATGATTGTTGCTTATTCCCGCGCTATTGCCATGAAAATCTATCGGAAACTGCTGGAACTTCGCCCCGGCTGGACGGAAAAAGTCGGCGTGGTTATGACCGAAAGTAACAAAGATCCCGAAGAGTGGCGCTCTGTTATCGGCAATAAGCATCATCGCGACGAAATGGCGGCAAAATTCAAAAGTAATGATGATCCGCTGAAAATCGCCATTGTCGTAGATATGTGGCTCACCGGATTTGATGTGCCGTCGCTCGCCACGATGTATGTCTATAAACCGATGTCCGGTCACAATCTCATGCAGGCAATCGCTCGTGTCAACCGTGTCTACAAGGACAAAGAAGGCGGTTTGGTGGTCGATTACGTCGGTATTGCCTCTGCGTTGAAACAGGCGATGAATGACTATACCAACCGCGATAAGCACAACTATGGCGATACGGATATTGCCAAAACCGCGTTTCCGAAATTCATGGAAAAACTGGAAGTCTGCCGCGATCTTTTCCACGGTTTTGATTACTCTGGGTTCATGCGCGAGGATTCGACGGACAGCATTCGCGCGAAAGCAATCTGTGGCGGCGTAAACTTTCTCTCCGGCATCACCAGGGAAAAAGACAAGACGGCGTTTATCAAAGAGGCACAGCTTCTGCGTCAGGCGTTGTCGCTCTGCCGTTCGCTGCTGAATGCTGAACAGCGTTTTGAAGCTGCATACTTTGAAGCGGTTCGCACCATGTTGACCCGTATTTTCGGAAATGGTAAACCGCTTTCCTTGAAAGAGATCAACAGCCGGATCAATGAGCTTTTGAAAGCAAGTATTCAAAGCGAAGGCGTCATTAACCTGTTTTCTGATATAAATACCGGTTTTTCTCTTTTTGACCCCAAATTTCTTGATGAAATTTCAAAGATGAAAGAGAGAAATCTTGCTGTTGAGATTTTGAAAAAACTGCTTGCAGAACAAGTCTCCCTCTACCGCAGGACAAATCTTGTAAGGTCGGAAAATTTTTCTGAACTCTTGTCACGGGTTATGAAAGCCTATCTTAATGGTATGCTCAGTAATGAAGAGGTCATTGCTGAATTGATGAAAATAGCAAAAAATATGGCAGATGCCCATACAAAAGGTGTTTCATTAGGCTTGACTCAAGAGGAAATGGCTTTTTATGATGCTTTGACCCGCCCGGAAGCCATCAGGGATTTCTATCAAAATGATGAACTCGTTTCAATGACTCGTGAATTAACAGAACTATTACGCAAAAGCCGTACGATTGACTGGCAAAAGAAAGAATCTGCCCGTGCCGGAATGCGGCGGATGGTAAAGAAACTTCTAAAAAAGTATAAGTATCCACCGGATGGTATGGAAGATGCTGTTGCTACCGTAATCGGGCAATGTGAAATGTGGACGGATAACACAAGATGAATAAATAAAATGTAATAATGTATATTTGACAAGTTTTAATAATGAGGAGCTCGATAAGGGTGAAAATTCTTATTTTCACCCTCGAAGTAAGAACAGAAGAACAGGGAACTCTGAAGTTGGAAGGATCCGGGAAACATTTGAACAATCGAACAATCGAACAATTAAACAAGCGAATGAAGAAAGGGAAAATAAGGCAGGGAGCGGATTGACTGCGTTGCCGGCGGAAGATCGTTTGCGTCTGTGAAGTATGACTGGTTTTCGCATTGCCGGAAAAAAGACGATGTATTTTGCAATTTTTCATAATGAAAAGCTTTCCTGAAATTTGAAATTTTTCCTGAACATCACATCCCCGTACAGATGTGACTTTTCTGATTTATATTATAAATATCACAGGGCGATTGTAAATAGCAAAATAAATAAAAACTTTGTCAATTTGAACAAAAATGGATCTTTCGGATTGCTTTCCGCAGAATAACGGCGATAAAACGGAAGGTAAGAAAGTTTTCTTACATGGGAACGGAATGCTTTTACCCTGATAATTTACTGCATGAAAGGTGAAAAAGCATCCCGTTGCAATTTCAAGAGACAGATCATTCCCAGGCTGGATTTCCCAGAAGCCCGTCATGGAAGAATACCGGTTTGTAACCCAGTTCTGTCATCCTCCTGAGAGCATTCTCTATTCGTTCTTCATGATCCGGAATATAATTGAAATAATAGGGAAACGAATACTGTTCATGAGTTTGCAATTCTACTGTCTCGTTATAAATGGGATTAGAACATATCCGGTCAATTCTCTCTGCAATCTGATCCGCCGGAGTGCGGTTGATGCAAAGATTGTGACGATTGAAAAAGAGATCGAACTCGGGATTGTATATGACAGAATGTTTTTCAAGGTACAGGCACGTGTCCAGGTCCAGGTTATAGCAAAGTTCGGAGAAGCGCATGGGCTGTTTTTCTCCGAAGAGTTCAGGGCAATCGACAAACCAGCCGGAAAGAATTTTCACTCCACGTTCCCTCATGGGACGATAGGCGGAAGCGGGAAATGTGCACCAGTGTATGGCTTCTGTTGGAATAAAGGTTTTTTCACCTGCAAAACGAATCACTTCCTCGCGCAGCCGATCATAATCATCCAGCAGCTTTTGTGCTGCATGAGCGTAATCATACTGCGGAAATTCTCCATCCGCATGGAATGCGAGTTTCAGCCAGTCAGAACAGTCTTCCCATTGGGATTTGTAGCAATCCGGCATGTCTTTTAATTCAAATGGATGATGCATATTCCGGGAAAAAATATTCAGCGTGAATTTTGTGCCGTATTTCTTGTGCATCCTTTGAAGAAATGCCGGATAAAAGTGGTCCGTCAAGCTGGCAGGACGTTCCTTTGCCAGATCCGTCAGGAAAAATATGGTGTCATCCACGTAAAAATTATAACGGGGAAAGGACTGTTTGTCCCAGACAACTTGAATTTCCAGGGTCTGGATGCCCCGCAGGGATTTTTCCTTTATGATGATCGGATTGATTTTCTGTGTCAGGAGAACCGGAGCTTGAAAAAAAGCTCCGTCACGAAATGCCGGAATACCATTTACCGTGATCTCGGAAGCAATGGATGCGCAACCTTCCACCCGGATTTCCAGTCCTTTTTCTGTTTCCTTGCCATTATGCCGGTTTAAAACGGCACCGTTGCGCAGATGCGTTAATTCAAACATGTCTGAAGAGTTCTCCTATTATATTTTTTGGGGGGCAGCCCCAGCATTTGATATCCGGCTGATTGCAGATTAAGAAATATGGCTTGCACACATATATAACCAGTCTTTTATATTACACCGTCTTCATAGAATTTGCAAATGTTCCGCCATAACAACACCGCCGTTTTATCGCGGAAATATGGCGTAATTTCTTTTTTTCGGCTGTTCCGGGGGGCAGAGAAATATTATTTTTACCTTTTTATACCTTTGTCTTATTGACAAAACAGTATTGATAAAGTATAATGTACGTAGAAACTTTCTGTGGTTATGTATAAATAAGTATAAATAAAAATGATCACAGCAGCCATGTGAAAGATAGATACGGGAATTATGAATTTTTAACCATGAAAGGAACTTTTCCATGAGAATCCCCGTTAAACTGACCCGTTATCAGCACAATCCCATCCTCTCCGGCACTGGGCGCGGTGATGAATGGGACAGCAGAGGCGCGTTCAACGCCGGCGGCATTCTGCATGAAGGCAAGGTGCATTTCCTGTACCGCGGCGAAGGTATCCGGCCGCGGTCTCCCGGCAACCGCTTCTGGCTCGGCACCATTGGGCACGCAGTCAGTACCGACGGTTTTACCATTGAGGAACGCTCCAGTGAACCGGTGATCAATATCACCGGCGAGGACCCGATGATCGTAGGCATCAACGGTGTTGAGGACCCACGCATTACCAAAATAGGCGACACGTATTATATTGTCTACGCCATCAGTTCCGCCTGCTGGGATCGTCTGACACTGGCTTCGACCAAAGACTTTAAAACTTATGTCAAGCATGGGCTGATCGTGAAGAACATTGCCCAGCGAACCGGCGCACTTTTCCCGGAAAAGATCAATGGGCAATATGTGCTGATGCATCGCCCGATCCCGAACATCTGGGTTTCGACCAGCCCCGACCTGAAGAACTGGGGGGACGCCAAGATGATCCTGACCAATGAAATTCTGCCGTGGACCAGGGTCAAGCTCGGAGTCTGCGGCCCGCCGATCCGTACCGAAAAAGCCTGGGCGGTCATCTTTCACGGCAAAGACCTGGATGAAACCTATCGGCTCGGCATTTTCTGGCTTGATCTGGAGAATCCGGCCAAAGTACTGTTCGTACAGCCGGAACCGATTCTGGAGCCGGAAATGGATTATGAAACCACAAAGGGAATTACCGGCAACTGCGTCTATTCCTGCGGACAGGTCGTCAAGGACGGACAGGTCATTGTTTATTATGGCGCCGCCGATTCAACGCTGTGTGCCGCCACTATGCCTGTCGAAATGCTCGAACTGCCGGAGATTTGAGTTAAAAACTTGTTGTCCAATATGGCGTTTGGCTGTTTTCTGTTAAGTATTCTTACGGGACACTGTGAAAAATGGGCATCATTGCGGAGGAGCGCTTTTCGCCAATGCCATCCGGAACTTTGATCTGTCTCAGGAGAAACAGAAAAACAATTTGGACAACAACGGATTCAGTTATTACTGAAACAGCACAGGACAGCCTGTCGGCATCCTCCGGGATGTCGTCAAGCTGTCCTTTTTCAGAGTGCCGGAAGCAAAGCCGCATGCGCAAAATATGCGGAGATTTTGCCGAAATTCACTTGGTTTGCATCGTTTCGCAGCTGTTCCGGGGAGAAGAATATATTATTTTTACCTTTTTTTACCTTTATGGTATTGACAATATGGTATCTATCAATTATAATATATACAGAAACAGCCTGTAAGACATATATAAATAGGTATAAATGAATATTGATCGCAACAGCCATATTCCAATTTACCTTCAGGTAAAAGAGGAATTGAAAAAATATATTGCGGAGCACCACTTGAAAAGCGGTGATCCTTTGCCGACGCTTCAGAAAATCTGCGAAATGAGTGATATCAGTCTGCGTACGGCGCAGAAGGTGGCGCTTTCCATGCTGGAGGATGGTTCTGGGAAACGTTTCGGGCGTCGTTTTGTTGTCGGCGACTCACCGTCGGAAGCAGAGCGTCCGGTACGGCGTGTTTATATTCTCTGCCACAAATGCGCCCCTGACTATATTGATGACATTTCGATGAAAATCATCAATGCCATTCGCGGCGAAGTCGAAATGAAAAATGATGCGGAGGTGCTGTTTGCGGGGAAACAGGTTGAAGATTCTTTGAGTTTTTTCCTGAATAATCCGCTTATCCAGGTTGCCGGGGTTATCATGCTGCTTTGGCAGGACCGTGATAAACTGGTGAAACTTGCAAGGGCATTTCCCGGGCTGAAATTCATTCAGACCAACCATGTGCTTGCAGATCTGGAAGGGCTGCCGGAAAATGTTCATGGTGTTTTCAATGACGATTTTGCCGGAGCTTTTCAGGCAACAGAGTATCTGATTGAACAGGGCTGTCGGCGACCGGTATTTCTGGAGCTTGCCATCAAAGATGAAACTTACCGGGAACGCCGTAACGGCTTTATGGCGGCGCTTCAGGAATATGGTTTGAAAGGACTGGTTTATCAGCAGGAAAGTTCTCTTGGCATTCCTCTGCATGCGCGGATCAAAATGTACAGACTGTTTTTCAGGGAAGTGCACAAGATGAATCCGGCTCTGGATGCCGTCGTTGCCTGTTATGACATTATGGCGCAGGCTGCCGCGCTGGAGCTGGAAGAAGAGGGAAAAACGGAAATCCCGGTTATGGGGTATGATGCATATATGGATCTTGGACATCCCGACTTCAGCAGTGTTGCAGTCAACTATGCAAGAATCGGACAAGTCGCGGTTCGCCATCTCGATCATGCGGAACGTCTGCCGAGATTTCAGAAAATTCTTCCGAAGCTGAAGCTCAAGTCAAAGAAGATCGAACAGGAAATGGAGAGCAGTCATGGCAAATACTTTAAGATTGTATCATTTTAATTTTATTCAAACAAGGAGCTTATCATGCAGTTTTCCAGGAGAATGAGAAGTTTTACACTGATAGAACTCTTAATCGTGATAGCGATCATCGCGATTCTAGCAGGAATGTTATTGCCCGCTCTGAAAGCGGCAAGAGCCAAAGCGCAGTCGATAGCCTGCACCAGTAATCTGCGGCAGCTCGGGATTTATAACATGAATTACAGCGATGCATACAAGGGCTTTATCCTGTACACACCTTACTGGAATGGAATACAGGTTTCATGGGGAAGCCTGCTCCAGAATGCAGGGATCATCAAGTCATATGAATACGGATCGTTTATTTGTCCTTCCATCGCCCCTTATCGTGCGAAACGGCTGGGAGCCATAACAAGTTTTACCTATGCCAGGGCAGGAGCGTATAATCCCAATGATGCCGCCTATGCCGGCCCCATCCAGCGTTTTGCCATGCCAAGCCGGTCGGAGATATTCGGAGATTCCGCGCAAAGGCCCCCCAGTGTCACAGCAGTGGAAAACAACCTGGCAGAGAACGGGCAGGTGCAATGCTGTTATGTTCAAAAACGCAATCCCCAAACCGGTAACAACAGGATTCACATCCGCCACAGCAAAAAAGCCAACTTTGTCTTTCTTGATGGGCATGTTGCTCCGATGGGGCTGAATGACAAGGTCCCGGTCAACAATCACCTGTTTCCCGGTTCTGACAATCGCGAATGGACGATTCATTATGCATATAATCCATATTTGAATTAAACACAGAGGAGTAATACGGCATGAAATTGAAATGATATTCCGCCAGGCTGGTTTCTGAATTCAATCCGGCAAATATGCGGGAAAATCTCATTGCGATCAGCGTTTTATTACATACGGCGGGGCGATACACCGGCATGGTCTGCTGCGGTCTTTCCGTATCCTTTGATTTTCTGAAAACTCAATCAATATGATGGAGAAACATCCCATGAAATATATTTTCCTTTTCTTATTTCTTGCGGGAAGTGTTCCGGCGATGGCTGCCGCACTTTCCCTGGATTCCGCACGGGCGGTCTGGAGATTCAACCCGGAAACCGGACAGATTGCCGGTGCGACGGGCAGGAAAACTTCGAACCACTTTCTGACTGGTTCCGTCAATCACTATTATCTGATGGCAAAATCCGGTGACCGTGATGTTTCCGAAAGTGCCGACCGGGTGGTTCAGACACGCGGTTCCGACGGGCGTCTGGAATTCGACTGCCGGAACCCTTTGCTACCTGAGCTTCTGATTACCAAAAAATACTGGATTGAAAATCAGGGGCTCCGCCGGGAACTTGTGTTCACCAATACGGGAAAAGAGACACTGTTTCTCACTCCGGCGACTTCGCTGGAATTCAGTCCGGAGTTTCGTAAACACTCCTATTATCTTGGTGCCGGATATATCGGGCCGCTGATCCCCGCTCCGCAGGTGAAAGCTCCCGTTCCCGTTGCGAATTATTACCAGACAACCAAAGGAATGGTTCTCAGCAATACGTCCGAACAGGGCAGCTTTGCGCACTACCGTCTCAAACTCAATGATCAGTTTGTGTTTCCCTGGTGGCAGTCTACGATCAACACGTACCGTGAGAAACCGAACATTCTCCACTATACCCCGAACGGCTGGAGCATGGCGCTGGGGACCGTCGATCTGCCCTCCGGCGGGCAGTTCCGCATTACCGATGCGATGAATTATTTCCCGGGCAACTGGTACACCTTCTTTGAAGATGTCTATGGAGCCGATCCCGATGTTAAAAAGGAAATTGCTTCCATCGGGCCCGTTCCAGAGTGGCTTCAGGATGTCCGTCTGGCGACTATGGAAAAATCTGAATATGCCATCCGGCAGCTGGTCAGCGCCACCAATGACGGTTATATCATGGTGCTGCTCAGCCGTTTCGTCGGAGACTGGGCAGATTACCGTTTCGCAAAAGACGGTGCGCGCGGATTTTTCGGTGGAAACGTCACGGGCGAGGAACTTCGCGAGTGTATCCAGCGCCTGAAAGCGATTTCCCCGCGCGTCAAGGTCGCTCTTTATAATTGGGTCACATCCACCAATATCAGTACGGAGATACTCAAAGAGCATCCTGAATGGTTCAAACGTTTTGACCGCCATGGCAACGAAAGTTCTCTGTTTCCCGGTTGTCTGGACAATTTCGCCACGATGATGAACCGTCCGGACTGTGCGGAATTCATGAAGAATCAGCTGTTTGACGCACTGCAATATCTTGGAGCTGACTATATTTACCTGGATGAGGCGAAAACTACGAATTTCATCCGCTGGCAGACCGATGAAGCGGTCCGTGATGACCACTGGTACAACTTCTGGAAATCACTGAAAAAACGCGCTTCGGCTCAGAACACCGTGCTTTTCTTCAATGCACGCGGAAACCCTTTCGGAGATATCAATTACATTGAAGCCTATCATCAGCTGGAACCGAGATTCTGGCGGGAATTCGCCGGTATGGGGCTGGGGGTGGAGACTTTCCTGAAACTTCGTCCCGACGCCAGAATCACCCCGCTTTACTGGACAGGAAAAGTTGACTATGCGAACCGTCTGCTAGCGCTTGGCTGGATTCCTTCGATGAATGATTCGGTTTCGCAGACGCTGAATAATCTGGCATTTGTCCGCGCCGCTTATGAAACGGGAAATTCCGATCCTGTCGATGTCCGCTACACTCCGGACTGGAAGCAGGACGCGGCAACAAAAATAGAATCCTACGCCATCCGCCGCCGTCATTCGTCCGATCTCCTGATATCGTTCATCAACAGAAGCGGAAGTACCTCGGGAATTCCTTTGAATATCCAACTGGCGACACTGGGTTTTCCTGCGGATGCCCGCATCAATATCTGGAGTATGAATATTGCATCCGGCAATACCACCGCCCATTACAACATCAGCGACTCCGAACTGCAGGAGAATTACCGGCGTGACCGCTGGCTCGGCGATTTTGTCACTGCGCCCCACCTGGTCTATTCCGGCCCCGCCTCCGGATGTTTCCGATATACGATTCCCGATCTTCCCGACAACCGTATGAATCAGCTGCTGATCACAGCTTCCCCTGCTGGAATCTATACCATAGACTCACTCGGCTGCAATTACTTTTATACCTCGCGTCCCGGGGTCAGGGTTCAGGGCACGGAGGTGGAAAATCAGCATGAAAATACAGAACTGGTATTGGCTGACAGCGACTTTATCTTCACCAATATCAAAGCCAACGGAATCCCGGTCAAGTCCCGTCTTGTTGACATCGGGGGACAGCTCTTTCCCGTAATTACGCTCGGGAAAGGAAAATTCACTTTGACCATGGACCGCAGTCCGCGGCATCCCGTTGAGTCGGTCAGGCTGACCGCCAAATTGGAAAATGGGCAGATTGCCGTTTCCGGCGCTCCCTCCGGCGCCCTGTTTGCACTGGAACTTGATGGATGCACACTTTACACGGGCACATCCCCAATTCCCGTTCCCCGCCGGCATGCGGGAGGCGATTATGTGATCCGCATTGCCGGAAATCCGGCGCAGTCCGTAAAGCTCCGGCTCGCGCCCGGTCCCCGGACAGCTTCTGCCGCCGGCGACCATATCAAACGTTATCCGGAAGAAACCAGGATAGAAAAAATACACGTCGTTTCCGGGCCTGTCACAATCAGTGCAAAGGCGACTCAGCTCGGCAAATGGGTTCAGACGATTCCAATTCAGTTCAAAGTCCCTCCGCGTATTGTCGCCGCTGATGCTTCAAAACTTCGCCTGCAGGCAGGGCAGACCCGCAGAATCGCGGATTATCTGGGAGGCGCCTTTGCCGGGTTCGAGCTCAACGGAGCGAAGCAGGTTCAGCTGAAACTGGAGAACAGTTTTTATGAGGCTTCGAGCATGGAGGTCGAACGTCATGTGGTAAAATACCGTCGCAGTCCCCGCGAATTTGCCGGTCTGCTTCTTGATTACCGTGTAAACGGGGCGTATGCCAAACGGGTTGCGCTCAGTGTCGGAGTATTGAGTCCCAAAGCGGACAATCCGGCTCCGGCATGGGGAAAGAAAGGGAAACCCGATCAGTATATTGATCTTGGGAACTTATTGGACCGGGGTAAAGAAGCCCTTTTGACTCTCGATTTGACGAAATGGGCTCCGAAAGACTGGGACGGCACCGTGTTTCTTTCCATCGGAACGGATTATATCAAGCCTGACCGCCGCCTGGTCTGTACACTGTTGAAATTCAACGCGGAGGCAGGAACAAAGTTTGCAACCGGAACCGATGCACGGACTTTGCTCCGAGATTTTCAATCCCCGAAAACTCTTGAAGTCCCCTTTGCCAGAAACAAACCGCAGTCCGTCCGCAAACTGACTCCCGCCGAGTGGCGCGAATGGGCGGAAATCAGAAAATTTTTCATTCCCGGCGGCACCGGAATTCCCAGATTTGCGACAACTGCGTGGATGACATATGATCAGAGCCGTCTTTACATTGCGGTGAAGTGCATGGAATCCCGCAGGAAACCGGTCACCGGCAATGCGAATATCTGGGATGACGATGGAATCGAACTCTGGTTCCAGCGCCCTGCGAATGGGCAGACGGTCCAGCTTCTTGTGAATGCCGCGGGGCAGTTGCAGGTCAGAGACAACGGGCATATACTTACGGATTCCGGTGTGGATGTCAAATCCCGCCAGACTCCGGGCGACAGCTACTATATTTTCGTCAGCATTCCATTTCAGCTTCTCGGCTGGGCTCCACAGGACAGCGGGCGTTCCATCCGCTTCAACCTCTGCCGTGTGCGTCAGGCGGGCGGCGGACTGCCCCGTGAATACTCCACATGGGGAGCGGTCGGAGTAAAGTTCGACGATCCTGCAAAGTTCGGTATCTTGAACTTCGCTTTGCCGCCGGAAAAAGCGCAGGTGGTCAATCTCGGATATCCCGGGCACAGCTCAAAAGAACTGATCGCATATCAGCTTCCGAAACTGAAACAGCTTAAACCCGAGCTTGCGGTGATCCTGATTGGCACCAATGACATGCTGAATGCCGGGAAATTCTCATCTCTCGACCAGTATGAGAAGAATATGCGCCAAATGATATCTGCTCTGCATAAGCGGAAAATTCAAATGCTGCTGGTTACCCTGCCTCCCTGTTCCGAGGAGCTTTTGTTTCAGCGCCATCCGCGTGACAAATATGGAAAATCTACCCCGAATCGGAGGATAGAGCAGGCAAATGACAGAATCCGCAAAATTGCGGCGGAACGGAAAATCCCAGTTGCCGATTTTTATTCAGCTGTACAACAATCGGCTCCGCTGGATCGGAAAGCCTCACTTCTGTGCAATCCCGCCAACAGCGGGAAAAAGGACGGTGTCCATCCGACACCCGAAGGATATGCCGTGCTTGCAGAAATCATTGATCAGGCGATTCGGAAAAATAACCTGCCGACGGGGAAGATCGTCTGCCTCGGGGACAGTATCACCTACGGTGTCGGCGTGAATGGTGCAGGTTCCAATGTCGGTTTCTGCTACCCCGGACAGCTTGCCGTCCGTTTGAAAGCTGAAAATAAATAGGGATATCTGCTAGGCAAGTGCAGACTTTGGGGATAAAAATATATCCCCAAAGTCTGCGTGCATCCATATTCCGGTTTTCCGACTGTTGTCGTCCGCAGGATGTGAGTCCATGCGTCAATCCCCCGGAACTCATATCGGGAGCGGTTCCTGGTTTTGCAGCAGTTTTGAAGATATTTTCAGATATCCTGCTGAGACGGCCTCTCTCTTTTTCTTCGCGTTGTCAGAGATATTTTCCTGTAAGGCTCTGCGGTGCGTTCCTGATATTTTCCAATGTGCCGGCAGCGACGATTCTTCCTCCTTCGTCCCCGCCGCCGGGACCCATATCAATGATATAATCGGCATTGCGGATCACATCCAGATCATGTTCGATCACAATTACTGTCGCACCGTTTCCGATGAGTTTGCGGAAGACTTCGAGCAGTGTCCGGACATCCAGAGGGTGCAGTCCGATGGTCGGTTCATCGAAAACGAAAACGGAGTCCGACTGTGTCCTGCCCATTTCGCTCGACAGTTTCAGGCGCTGGGCTTCTCCGCCGGAAAGGCTCGGAGTTTCTTCGCCGAGGGTCAGGTAGCCGAGCCCGAGATTCTGGAGAACCTTGAGTCTCTGGTGAACAACTTTCATATCCGCACATGCTTTCAGCGCGCTGTTAACGTCCATATCCATCAGTTCCGGCAGGGAGAAGGCATTTCCCGATCTGGGGGAATATTTGATTTCGGCTGCCTTCTTTGCATAGCGGGAGCCTTTGCAGTCCGGGCACGGGATTTCCACATCCGGCAGGAACTGCACATCCAGGCTGATTACCCCTGTCCCATCGCAGGCGGGACAGCGCAATTTCCCTGTATTGTAGGAAAAATCTCCGGCTTTGCATCCGCACTTTTTCGCGTCCGGTGTTTTTGCATAGATTTTGCGCAGTTCGTCATGGACGTTTGCATAGGTCGCCACCGTGGAGCGCACGTTGACGCCGATCGGCGTGGCGTCAATCAGCTTTACCTGTTTGATGCCTCCTGTTTCCACTGCCGCAACGTGTTCCGGCAGTTTTCCCCCGGCAATTGCGGCTTCCAGTCCGGGTATGAGGCTTTCCAGAACCAGCGTCGTCTTGCCCGAGCCGGAAACGCCGGTCACAACCGTCAGTTTTCCCTTCGGAATATCGACTTCAAGCGGTTTTACCGTATGAATTGCCGCCGTGGAAAGATGAATTTTCCCGCTGGAAAACATACCGGTTCCGGCTGAGGCACTTTCAGGATTCACGGAGGTGCGCCCGAAGAGAAACGGGCGGATCATGGAATGGATGTTCTTTTCAATGTCGGCGATTGTGCCTTCGGCGATGACATGCCCGCCGCCGGCTCCGGCATCCGGGCCCATTTCGATAAGCCAGTCAACCACCGACAGAAGCTGCGTGTCATGATCGACCAGAACCACGGAATTGCCGTCGGAAACCAGATCGTGCATGACGCTGATCAGTCCTGCGATATTGGCTGGATGAAGCCCGATGGACGGTTCATCCAGGACATATAACACGCCGGTGGTCCGGTTGCGGACAGAACGGGCAAGCTGCATCCGCTGGCGTTCCCCGGTCGAGAGCGTGGCGGCGGCGCGGTCGAGAGCCAGATAACCGAGTCCCAGGTCCAGCAGACGCTTCGCCGTTGTCTGGAAGGAGCCGCAGATGCTTTCCGCCATCGGGCGCATCTCTCCCGGCAGTGACGCCGGAACTCCGTCTACCCATTCGACAAGATTTGAAAGCGTCATTTTACAGGCTTCGGACAGCGGAATCCCGCGCACTTCCGGGTTTCTTGCCGGGGCGGACAAACGTGTTCCGCCGCAGTCCGGGCAGACATCCTCCCGGAGAAATTTCGCAACACGTTTCATTCCCTGTTCGTCTTTGACCTTCGCCAGCGCATTTTCGACGGTGTAGACGGCATTGTAATAGGTAAAGTCCAGCTCTCCGGCGGTATCGGAGTTTTTCGCCTTATAGAAAATGTGCTTCTTCTCCGCCGGCCCGTTGTAAACGATATCCTTTTCTTTTTCCGTCAGTTCGGAAAACGGCACATCGGTACGGACTCCCATGGCGCGGCAGACGTCGGTCATCAGCGACCACATCAGCGAGTTCCACGGCGCCACGGCGCCCTCGTCTATGGAAAGCGACTCATCCGGAACAAGCGTTGCACGGTCAACCGCCCGCACAACGCCGGTTCCCTCGCAGGCAGGGCAGGCACCCCGGCTGTTGAACGCAAGTTCCTCGGCGGACGGCGCATAAAATTCCGCGCCGCATTCCGGGCAGACGAGTTCCCGTTCCGCGGCGACAGCCAGCGACGGTTCCAGATAATGGCCGTTGGGACAGCGGTGATTCGCCAGTCTGGAAAACATCAGGCGGAGACTGTTCAGCAGTTCCGTGCCGGTGCCGAAAGTGCTGCGGATGCCGGGGACGCCCGGACGCTGATGCAGGGCAAGCGATGCCGGAACATACAGCACTTCATCCACCTGCGCCTTCGGAGCCTGTGTCATTCTGCGCCTTGTGTAGGTGGAAAGCGCGTCCAGATACCTTCTGGAGCCTTCCGCATACAGGACTCCGAGAGCGAGTGACGATTTGCCGGAACCGGATACTCCGGCAATGCCGACAATCTTATTCAGCGGAATGTCCACGTCAATATTTTTCAGGTTGTGCACTCTCGCGCCGCGAACTTTAATTCTATCGACCATAAAACAACTGCACCGTTCTGTAAGTTATTTGATTTTTCTGCAATCCCAATGAGGCATAACATAACACTGACCGTCCATTTTTTCAATAAGCCGGAACGGGAGTGCCATGCATTTCCGGGAGCTGATATCCTTCATGAAACTGCACAGATGCAGCAGATTCATAATGGCAGAATGTTCGAGGTGGATTCAAAGGTCTGCCGGACGAATTGTGGAACATTCAGCTCAAAATGCCGATCCCGGTTCTGCCGCCGGCGATGGCAGGGGATTACGGGACGGCGGGGGCTGTTTCAGCGGTATCGGCACGCTGCCAGATGCTGTCACACACAGGAACTGTCGAAGAAGAAGCCGGCGTCGAGAGTGTGAAGCATTCATTGACTTGTGCAGTATTCTTCATTGAACCGACGTTTCCCTCGTTGTAGAGGATATTCACCTCGCGCAGGTTGTGCGGCATGAGCTTCAAACCGGAAGCGGAAAAACACGCGAAATCCATCAGGAGCGCTTTTCCCGCATTGCGGGAGGCTGATTTCTTCGGCTGAAATGAGACATCCGTTTCCCTGTAAATATAGGCTGTCTGCACGACGTTTCCCGCGTTCCATTTTTCATGGACATATTCGGGAGTCCGTTCCGGATTGGCGGAGCATCCGAACAGCGCCGGTGTCAGGCTGTAATTCCCGACCAGTTTTCCCAGGGCAAACGGAATTCCGCCGTACATCCGGATGATCGGAATGCTGTAACCCTGATATCCGCTTCCCGAGATATTCGGTATCATGCCGGAACAGTCGTTTGCATAATATTCCAGCGCTATGCCGATCTGCCTCAGATTTGAGACGCAGGAGATGCTTTTCACTGTGTCCCGCGCCCGTGCAATGACAGGCAGCAGCAAACCGGAAAGAATGGCAATGACGCCCAGAGAAATCAGCACCTCCAGCAACGTAAACCGCTTCGGCGCATCCATGGTGCGTTTCAACAGAAGAAGATGCGCCGTCACGCAGATCCCGACTGCGGCAAGGATGCACCAGTACCAGATGTTTTTCCACAGCAGCGATGAAATTCCGAGCGTGAACCACAGAAACAGCAGGCTGTTGAGGATGACCCGGCGCGGCACCCCGCATCCGGAGCGGTAATTTTCAAGATAGGCGTTCAGATACGGATTTGAGACCAGCCGGCGGTGAAAACGCGGTGAACTTTTACCGAAGCAGAACGCCGCCAGCAGAAGGAAGGGAGTCGTCGGCAGGAGCGGCAGGAACATTCCCAGCACGCCCGCGCCGACGGAAAGCCATCCGACTGCAAAATAAAACTGCCTGCGGATTTGCATGTTTTTTCTCCACTGTTATTTCAGCGTGGCGGAAACGAGTTCATCCTGCCTGAGTCCTGCAAGCTGTCTGACTCGTTCCGGGTCAATCCCTACCGCGCGTGCGACTCCGGTTCCATATTCCGGATCGGCTTTATGGAAGAGCGCGCACTGCCGGTAGCGCAGATGCTCTTTCGCATTTTTCAGGTGTCCGGCGATGTTTGAGATCAGATGTTCCCTGCCGGTTTTGTCGAGGACACGGCGGAAAAGTTCGCCTGCCTGAACGAAGTCGGCATCTTCCGCCGGGCGCATATGACGCTTTATGACTGCCTGAATTTCCATTGCCGGCGGTGCGAAAGCCGGATCGGGCGCAGGGCCGTTCTGCGTGTTCGGCCAGTAGTTCGGCGCACCGTCTGCGCGATGCTGGCTCATGCCGTCCCGCTGATAGGTGTGCATGGGGCAGCGCGGCGCATTGACCGGAATCTGCTGGAAGTTTGCACCGAGGCGCCAGCGCTGTGCATCTGCGTAGGCGAAGAGGCGTCCCTGCAACAGTTTATCCGGCGAGGGGCCGACTCCGGGAATGAAATTGCCCGGCGAGAAGGCGAGTTGTTCCACTTCTGCAAAGTAATTTTTCGGATTGCGGTTCAGAACCATTTTCCCGACTTCCTGAAGCGGAAAATCCGAATGATACCAGACCTTCGTCACATCGAACGGATCGAATTTGTAGTTTGCCGCCTGTTCCGGCGTCATGATCTGGACGTAGAGAGTCCACGTGGGGTAATTTCCGCGTTCGATTGCCTCGTAGAGATCGCGTGTCGCATGATCCGGATCGGTCGCTGCGAGCTGTTCCGCCTCCTGAGCCGTGAGCGTGTGAAAACCGAGATCCGCTTTGAAGTGGTATTTCACCCAGACGTATCTGCCTTCTGCATTGTACCAGAGATAGGTATGGCTGGAGAAACCGTCATTTTCCCGGTAGTTTCTCGGTGTCCCCCGGTCGGAGAACAGGATCGTGACCTGATGCAGGGATTCCGGTGTGAGCGAGAGAAAATCCCAGAACATATCGGCGTCGTGCAGATTGGTTTCCGGATTGCGTTTCTGCGTGTGGATGAAGTCCGGGAATTTGATAGCGTAATGAATAAAAAATACGGGCGAATTGTTGCCGACGATATCGTAATTTCCGTCTTCCGTGTAAAACTTGACTGCGAAACCGCGCGGATCGCGGGCGGAGTCTGCCGAACCGCGTTCGCCGCCGACCGTTGAAAAACGGACAGCGAGCTCCGTTTCCTTTCCCGGCTTGCTGAACAGTTTTGCGCAGGTGTATCTGCTGACATCCTTTGTAACCTTGAAATATCCGAATGCTCCCGCGCCCTTTGCATGAACGACCCGCTCCGGAATCCGCTCCCGGTTGAAATGTGCGAGTTTTTCCACCAGATGCTGGTCCTGCAGAAGCGTATAACCGGATACGGCTCCCGTCGTGATGCTTGCCTGGTCGTTGTCAACAGGAACGCCGCCCGCTGTTGTCAGAGTCTGTTCTTTCTGCATGATGAATCCCCCCTTGGTAAATTATTTTTTATGAGACGGTCCCGCTGGGAACCAGCCTTTTTTCACGCGTGCGCGTTGCTCGAAGATTTCCAGAATGCTCCAGAAAAATGTGAATCCGAGTACTCCGAGCGTTGCGGAGATCAATACTGATTCTGCCAGGAGTGCGCCTCCCAGCGAAAGCAGTCCGCAGATCAGAAAAACCCACCATAAGCTGACTCCGCAGTAGTACTCGCCTTTGATGACGACAGGATGAAATACTCCGATGATAATGAAACAGATCAACCCAATAGCGATTCCTTGCCAGTGCATAAACTTCCCCCTCCCTGGTTTATACGAAATAGAATACACGCATTTTACTGAAAATTCAATTGAAAAATAAAAGATTTTTTATGAATTGATCCGAAAATGCAAATAATATCAGATGGTTTTGAATCTCAAGAAAAAGATAAAGAAATTCGTGCCGGATGTATCGGGAAATGGAAATAGCCGCTGACTTCATGGAGCGGTGGCTTTTACCGGGATGACGCCGGGTGGCAGTTCATTCAGAAATGGTTTGACCATGCAGGGCTTTCAGTCCGTGGACATTGATTTCTTTTTTTGCATCACATGAAAAACGATCTTCCGGCTGGGGAAGGTGGGAACTTGCTCCGCGAGCCTGTGAACGACATATTGCAGGAAAAGGGATTCAACGGCATCTGTTGCGTGAGAATCGTAAATTGATGTCAGTTTTTTCGTTTTTTTTCTTGACTTACAGTTACTGTAAGGTATATCTTTTCCATGTCATGAAGAAAGTTCCCTCATGGCGATGGTTGAAGAAAACATTTCCGGGAGGCAGTAATTTGAAAAACGGAAAATACTGCCGCGGAAAGGTGAATCGGATCATAAACAGCAAGGAGGTCTTGATGAGTTATCTGGGTGAAAATATCAAAAAGCTGGGATTTGGCCTGATGCGTCTGCCGAAGAATGGCGATATGATCGATATTGAACAGGTCAAAATTATGGTGGACCGTTTTCTGGATGCCGGATTTACTTATTTTGATACGGCATGGGCATATTCCGGCAGCGAAGACGCCATCCGGCAGGCGTTGGTCGAACGTTACCCGAGAGACCGTTTCCAGCTGGCGACTAAAAATGCGGCATGGATCAACTGCAAAAACCGGGAAGACGCGATTGCGCAGTTCGATACCTCGCTGAAACAGACCGGCGCCGGTTATTTTGATTTTTACCTGCTCCATAATCTCGGCGAAAGCCGTACACATTTCTTTGATGATTTCGATTTGTGGAGTTTTGTGCAGGAAAAAAAGAAGCAGGGCTTGATCCGGCATGTGGGCTTTTCCTTTCATTCCACCCCGGAGGAACTGGAGGCGATCCTTGCGGCGCATCCGGAAATGGAATTTGTACAGCTTCAGGTCAATTATGCGGACTGGGAGGCGCCCGCAATTCAGTCCCGCGCCTGTTATGAGGTTGCAAGACGGCATGGCAAACCGGTAATCGTCATGGAACCGGTCAAGGGCGGTATGCTGGCGACTCCTCCGGAATCCGTTGCGTCGGTTTTTGAAAAAGCGTCGCCCGATGCGTCGCCGGCTTCCTGGTGCATCCGTTTTGCCGCGAGCCTTGAGGGAGTGATCACCGTACTGTCGGGAATGAGCAACTTGCAGCAGATGGACGACAATCTTTCCTATATGAAGAATTTCGTCCCTCTTTCGGAAGCGGAACAGGAGACCGTGCGCGAGGCGCAGGCTGCATTAAGCCGGATTCCCCTGATCCCCTGTACCAGTTGTGACTATTGTGCGAAAGTCTGTCCGAATGACATCGGCATTTCCGGCTCGTTTGCCGCCATGAACAATCTGACTCTCTACGGCAACAGGGAGGCGGCGACGTTTCAGGAACGCTGGCTGGTCGGCGGCCACGGGAGAAAACACGCGGTCGAGTGCATCAAATGCGGAAAATGCGAACAAGCCTGTCCGCAGCATATCAGGATTCGCGACCGTCTGGCTGAAGTCGCCGCCCGGTTCGATCAGGTGAAAGAAAGCTGAATGCCCGGACAGTGTCTTTGCGGAAAGGAAACTTTCTGGAGCATGAGAAAACAATCATGCAAAGTTGCGGTATTCTTTTTCTCCTGTTCCGAAAGTTTCCACTTCGGCAATCCATTTGCGTTTTTCAGTTTTCGGCAGAAATGATGCCTCGAAACTGTTTTTCGCCAACTGAAGCAGATCACTGCGGTTCAAGTCGAACGTATCCGCACATATCTGCCAGTTGTCATTCAGATATGCCTGAAAATAAGCGGGATCGTCGGAGTTGACGGTAACGCATAATCCTGCATCAAGAAATTTTTTCAGCGGGTGCCGTTTCATATCTTTTACGACATTCAGCTTCAAATTGGATACCGGGCACAATGTCAACGGCGTCTGTGTTTGCGCAAGCTTTTTCAACAGGGCTGCATCGGCGGCACTGGCATTGCCGTGGTCAATACGATCCACTTGCAGAATTTCCAGCGCCTCTTTCACATAGGAGGCGGGCCCTTCCTCTCCTGCATGAACCGTTGTCCGGAATCCCCGCTCCCGACATGCGGAGTAATACCCCGCAAACCTGGAAGGCGGATTTCCTTTTTCCGCTCCTCCCATCCCGAAACCGGCAATGCGGTCATACCAGGGAGCAAGCTGTTTCACAATTTCCAAAGCATCTGTCCCGGTGCCGGTACGAAGCACGCTCGGCAGGTAGAAACATGAGATATGCTCCCTCATTTCATCTACGGCGCTCAGTATGCCTCCCAGGATTTCCTGAAGCCGGATTCCCCGCGCAAGAAAACTTTGCGGTCCCAGAAAAACTTCCGTATGCCGTACATTCTCCATGGCTGCCCGTTTCAGATAAGCTTTTGTCACATCATGAAAATCCGCTTCCGTCATCATCACTTCACACCCTTTGAAATAGACCTCAAGGAAACCGGGCAGATCGCGGAAGGAATAAGCGCTGCGCAGTTCATCCGGCGATTTCCATTTCAATGGAATGCGGTTGCGTTCG
>DXVA01000021.1:25027-25339 GCA_019408975.1 Lentisphaeria bacterium
AGCTGGAAAATCATCTCCGGTTCCAGTGTGCCCTCCAGGTGGACATGCAGTTCCGCCTTCGGCAAATGCCGGATCAGATTTGTTCTTTGTAAAACGGAAATCTTTGTCTGCATCATTTTCTCCATGGATTGATCAGGTTCAATCCATAATTTACCATAAATTGAGTATCATGTCAATCGGATGAGAAATCATTTCCGCTGCCATGGCGGAAACAGATTGCATTGATGAGAAATTCCGGATATTATTCCGGCGGCATCCGTAATTTTTTTGCTTTTTCCCGGATATGCTGTATATTAAAGTTATTCTAACATT
>DXVA01000210.1:0-4424 GCA_019408975.1 Lentisphaeria bacterium
GATAGGTGTCCTGCTGGAAATCCTTCTGTTCGGCAAGCTTTTCGAGTCCGCGGTGGACATAGCCGACGACCGGCATGGCGGAAACGACCTGTTCGTCATTGATCTCCAGGCGAAGCTGGAGCGGCTCCGGCAGAACCGGATGCTGGGGGCCGAAAGGAATCAACATACTCATTTTGCACCTCCGTCGGCTTTTTTCTGTTCCACTGCCGATACATAAACACCGGGAACCCGGCAGAAGGGTTTCTCGGGAGCGCCGTCCGCCAGCAGGAAGTGCTGCTGATAGTCGATTGCCAGGCCCGTGAAAGTGATTCCGAAAAGGTCCTGAATCTCGTTCTCCACGATCAGCGCCGCGGAGCAGATGCCGGAAATGCTCGGCACCTTCGCGCCGTGAGGGACTTTCAGGCGCAGATTGTTCAGTTTGTATTTCCGGTCGAAATGATAGTAGATATCGAATGTGTCGCCGCAGTCCACCGTGGTCATCGTGACGAAACGGTATCCGCGGAGCGGCATGGACGCAATCTTCTCAAGGATGTTGTCCAGCGTAAGTTCTTCATTGATGTTCATCAATTTGCCACCGCCTTTGCAGGTGCTTCAGCGGCCGGCGCGGCAGGGGCGGCGGGCGCAGGAGCGGGTTTTACGATTTTTACGGGAAGTTCGGGCATGACCGTTTCCGTGTTGCAGCGTTTCTTTTCAAGGATGCCGACCGCCTCAATGATGCCGTCGATCATCGCCTCGGGCTTCGGCGGGCATCCGGGAACGTAGACATCCACGGGAATCACCTTGCCGACTCCGCCGATCACATTGTAACAGTCGGCGAAAATACCGCCCGTCGCCGGGCAGATTCCCATTGCCACGACAACTTTCGGGGACGGCATCTGATCATAAACGTTCTTGAGAACGCGTTTGTTGCGGTGGTTGACCGAGCCGGTCACGACCAGAATATCCGCATGTTTCGGATTGCCCACATGGACCACGCCGAGACGCTCCACGTCATACATCGGCGTCAGACAGGCGAGAAACTCGATATCGCATCCGTTGCAGCTGTTGCAGTTGAAATGCACGATCCACGGGGATTTTGCTGTTGCTTTCGTCATTTTATCATCTCCATAACCAGATCAAATTCGCCAGTGCCAGCGTCAGGGGAACCGTCCACATGTAACGCAGCATCCAGTAGGAAGTCAATCTTGAAAAAGCGTTGTCCAGAATCAGAAGGAACAGGAAACTGCAGAAGGCAAGCAGGAAACCTGCAATCAGGCTCGTATGCCAGAAAGCCATCATCAGCCCGAAGAAGATCGCAAGCTCATAGCAGTGCGCGATCTCGATCAACCCGAGGAACGGACCGGAAAACTCCAGCGTGATTCCCTTGACGATTTCCTGATGCGCATGATGCGAAGTCGCAACATCGAACGGCGATTTCTGGAATTCAATCGCCACGACGCAGAGAAACGCGAGGAACAGCAGCGGCATCGAGAAAATCAGCGGATGCGGATTCTCCATCACCTTGGAGGCGAGGAAGCTGTTGTCGCGCAGGTTGACCGCAAGAATCAGAAGAACCAGAACCGGTTCATACGCAAGCATCTGGAGGATTTTGCGCTGGCTTCCGATCCAGCTGTAAGGCGAACGCACGCTCATGCCGCCCAGCACCAGGCAGATCACGGAAAACGCCTGAACGAACAGAACCATCAGAAGGTCCTGCCCCTGAACCAGCAGAACCACGACCAGCATCATGAACACAAGATGCAGAACCGCATACATGATCTGCGGGCGGTGCAGCGCCAGCGGCTGTTTGCCGAAAAGCTTGACGAGATCGTAGAAAGGCTGAAGGAAAGGCGGTCCCATGCGTCCCTGCATCCGCGCCGTGATGCGGCGGTCAAGGCTCATGAGAACCCCTCCGAACAGCGGCGCGAAAACCAGCGCCAGAATCGTAAGGATTGTAGGATTGTTCCAAATATAACTTACCGTTTCATGAAAACTCATTGTATCTTACTCCTGCTTATCGGGTTGCCATGATGCTGTTGCCGATCAATACGACGATGATCAGCCACGCCGCCCAGTTCAGGCACATCGTCACGAGCTTCTCGTTGATGATGCCATGGAAATAATAGCTGGAGAAAACGCAATGCTCCACTTTGCCGCAGACCGAATGGAAGTCATAGGAACGGACATCGGTATCTTCATCCACGTTGTCGATCTCGATATTCTCGCCGCACAGGAACGGCAGGCGGATATTCTCTTTCCTGAAACGCCGCCAGAACACGAAATAATAGATCAGCAGCCCGGCGCCGACCGCGGCGAAGATCACCACGGCGGAAAAGGTGCCGGGCTCGCTCAGCGCCTGCCAGTTGGCATTCGGCACGCTGTCGAACACGGAATGCGTCATCGGCACGAACACTTTGCCGAAAATCAGCATGGTCGTCAGACCGGTTCCGAGAATCATCACGGCAAGCAGGCTCATGGCGATGCGCATCGCAAGGCTGATGTCCTCCTTGTGCATGTGCTCATGATAGCCGGTATTCTGCATACGCCCGATCCACTTCGCCCAGAAGAAAACGGTCAGCGCGCTTCCAAGCACCATGAAGACCAGCAGGAACGGAGAACGGATCGTCGCCTCGATCGCCAGCCATTTGCTCAAAAGCATACCGAACGGCGGAAGCAGCATCG
This sequence comes from Lentisphaeria bacterium, assembly GCA_019408975.1. Lineage (GTDB taxonomy): Bacteria > Verrucomicrobiota > Lentisphaeria > Victivallales > UBA1829 > UBA11452. Next base: position 2,662 of record DXVA01000210.1, read on the forward strand.
ACATCATGCCCAGCAGGGCAACGCAGGTCGTGAACGGCATTTTGAAAATGAGCCCGTCCATATCTTCGATGTCGCGGCTTCCGATCTTCTGCTCGATTCTGCCGACACAGAGAAAAAGCAGCCCTTTGGAAATCGCATGGAAAGTAATGATCGCAAGTCCCGCCGCATAGGCAAGCGGAGAGTCGATTCCGGCGCAGGCGACCACGAGTCCGAGGTTGGAAATCGTGGAGTATGCCAACACCTTTTTCGCATTGCTCTGAGTTCCGGCAAGCAGTGCGCCGCCGACGAACGAAAGCGCTCCGGCGAACGCCACCACCATCATGGCGCGTTCATTATAGAAGCCCGGAGTAATGCGCATGACAAGGTAAACGCCCGCTTTCACCATCGTCGCCGCATGAAGCATCGCGGAAACCGGCGTGGGAGCCACCATGGCTCCGAGCAGCCAGCTCTGGAACGGGAACAGCGCGGATTTCGTGAACGCCGCCACGCAGAGCAGCACCGCCGGAAGCAGCGTGATGCTCTTGTTGGCGAGAATCGCTTCGAAGCTTTCGCCGCCGGTATTCCATTTCAGAAGGAAGATACCCGCCAGAAGCAGGACGCCGCCGAAGCTGTTGATGAACAGCGCGCGGACCGCGTTGACACGGCGTGCCTCGCCGCCGTCCTGACCGATCAGGGCGTAGGAACAGAAAGTCGTCGCCTCCCAGAAGAAGGAGAAGAAAGAAAGGTGGTTCGAGCAGACCAGCCCGATCATGAATCCGACGAAACTGATGAAATAGAAGAAAAACCGTCCGTTCGAACCGGCTGTCGGCGGAGCATGTTTCGCATGTTCCTTCATATAACCGATCGCGAAAATCAGGATCGTCGCACCGACCAGCGAAGTGACAAGGAGCATAATCCGTGTCAGATCGTCGATCCGGAAAAGCACCAGCTCCGTCTCCCCCTCATGCGCGGGCAGGAAATTGACCGCAAGCGCAAGAGCGAACTGGATCACGCCGAAAAGAGCGATCCAGAAATTTCTGATCTTCAACGCAACGCCGAAGATGACCGCAATGATTACAAGCTCCAGCCCGCTGCCGATCCAGCCCGCCTGAACCGGAGCGGTCAGGCTCCAGACTTTGCCGGGGGTTGAACTTTGCAGAGACTCCCACACCAAAGCAAGCCCGCCGACCGCAACAGCAACCGCGCTTAAAGCCACGATCACATTGCGCAGACGGTCATGCTTTGTCAGCAGGGCGAGAACACCGCAAATCAGCGGGATTCCCATCATACCATACAATACCCATTCTGCCATTTTTGTTACTTTCTTTTATTGATATATTATTTTGTTAGATTTTTCAGATATCCGATCCACGCCTCCAAACCTGTCCCGCGGCGCGAAGACACCTCGAGAATTTTTGCGGCAGGATTGATTTTCAATATATTTTCTCTGCAGAGGTCACGGTTCCATTCCAGAACTTCCGCAAGATCCATCTTAGTCAGCAGCACGACATCCGCGACGGCAAAGAGCCCCGGATATTTCAGCGGCTTCTCCTCGCCCTCCGGAGTGGAAAGCAGGGCTATCTTTTTGTCCTCACCGAGATCAAACGCAACGGGGCACACCAGATTGCCGACGTTCTCGATGATGACGAGCTTCGTCCCCTCCGGCACGGCTTCCGGAAGAACCGCCTCCACCTGCGCCGCATTCAGATGGCAGCTGTCATGCACCTGTATCTGCGTGACTTTCGCGCCATGCCCGCGCATCCGCTCCGCATCCGCCTCACCAT
>DXVA01000210.1:4434-7752 GCA_019408975.1 Lentisphaeria bacterium
CACCATACTGATCCCCGACAATCACCGCAACGGGAATCCGCTCATCTTTCAGAAGTTCCAGGGTCCGTTCCAGCAAAGCGGTCTTCCCTGATCCGGGAGACGAAATCAGGTTGATCACGCGAATGCCCCGGTCATGGAAAAACTTCCGGTTATTCTCCGCCTGTTCCTCATTCGCCGCCAGAACCGCCGTCCCGAGCGGAACCGTCTTCGTGTGCCTGTGGGAATAGAGATTCCCGTCGGCGTCCCTGTGAAAATGCTCGCCTTCACCGTGATCATGATGATGGTCATGATCGTGATGATGGTGGTCATGATCATGGTCATGCCCGCATCCACAATTCTTACACATCTTCTACCTCAATGTCTTTCAGTATCAATTCACGCCCGCCCTGCCGCCGCAGACTTCCGCAGCCGCAGTCCGGACAATTCATTACCAGTCTTTCCGACAATACCTTTTTCCCGCATCCCGTGCAGAGAAACTCCAGGGGAAGCATCTCCACCTCCAGACGGCATTTCCGCAGGTGCGGGTTCTCCGACGACGCAAGCGCCATCGGCCACGCATAATCCAGCGCCTCCGGGTCGATTCCGCCGAGACGCCCGACCACAATACGCAGACGGAGCAGTTCACCGCCGTGTTCCCTCTGCCACCGGTCGATCGTATTCAGCAGAGCCTCCGCTACGGACAATTCATGCATCAGCAGATCCTCGGCAGCTGATCGCTTTCCGGCAGAATCATGATCCGCCGTCCGCCCCATTCCCCGGCAAGCGTCACCCTGCCGGCATCCGAATTGACCGTCCCGATCTGCGCTGCGAGTTCACCGCCGGGAAGCTTCCGCCACTCATTCAGAATCTCATCCGCATATTCTGCATCCGCGATCATGACGACACGTCCCTCGCAGGCGGAAAACAGCGGGTCGATTCCGAGCATCTCCGACAATGTCTTCACAGCCGGACGGCACGGCAGAGCCGCCTCCTCCAGTTCCGCGCCGAAACGGGACGGCCCGATGATCTCCTGCAAAACAGAACCCACTCCGCCGCGCGTCGGATCGCGCATGAACTTAATCCCGTCTCCCGCGATTTCCGCCGCACATGTCACAAACGGACCAACGGAAGCGCAGTCGCTGACAATCCCCTCTCCGCCAATCTTATGCCGTGCCGCGAGAATCGCCATTCCGTGGTCTGCAATTCCGCCGCTGACGAGAATCGCGTCTCCCTCAGCAAGATATTCCCGCCCCAGCCGGAGCCTTCCGTCACGCATTCCGATCCCCGCGGTGTTCAGGTAAATACCGTCCGCCGCACCGCGCGGAACCACTTTCGTATCGCCGGTCGCAATCTCGACTCCGCAGGAACGCGCTGTTTCCGCAACGGCATCCAGAATCTTTGCAAATTCCTCACGCGGAAGCCCTTCCTCCAGAATCACCGCAAGCGACAGGTAACGGGGAATCCCGCCCGCGACATAAAGATCGTTCACGGTTCCGCAAACCGCCAGTTTCCCGATGTTGCCGCCGGGAAAGAAACGCGGCGCCACAACAAAACTGTCCGTGGAAAAGACCAGCCCGCCCGGAAGCTGCGCGCCGTCCGGCAGACCCGCCAGAGGACCGTTTCCGAAACGGGAGACGATCTCCTCCTCGATCAACTGATTTCCGGCGCGCCCGCCGCTTCCCTGTGACAACGTGATCAACATGCTTTCAGCTCCCTGTAACGGTAAAACGCCGCGCACGCGCCCTCTCCGCTGACCATGCACGCACCGACCGGATGTTCCGGCTTGCACTGTTTCGCGAACAGCGGGCACTCCTCGGGGCGCAGATACCCGCGCAGGACATCGCCGCAGCGGCATCCGGCAGGAGAGCGGACCGCACCCGCAGTTTCAAGACGATATTTCACGGAGGCATCGAAACGCGCATATTCCTCCCGTATCTTCCAGCATCCGCCGTCCACAATGCCGATCCCGCGCCATTCCCCCGATACCGGCTCGAAATACTGTTCGATCAGCTCCAGCGCGGTCCGGTTTCCATCGGCGGAAACCATCTGCGGATAATTATTGATTACGGCGGTTTCTTTCCTGCCGATCAATTGCAGGAGAAGAAAGATGGAATGCAGGATATTTTCAGCGGTAAAGCCGGAAATCACGCCCGGCAGAGAGAGTCCGGCAAATCCCTGTTCCCCTGTGACGGACGCCACATGCCCCGGCAGAATAAAGCCGTTTAGTTTTGTTTTCGGATCGTGCGCCAGATCATCCAGCACGGGGCGTATCCGCTTGAAATCCGCCAGCATGGAAAAGTTTCCCGCACCGGATTTCCGCGCTTCCTCAAGTACGGCGGCTCCGGCGCAGAGCGTAGGGTCGAAACCGACCGCCGCAAGAACAACTTCCTCCGAGGGATGTGCCTTTGCATAGTCCAAAGCTTCTTCAGGGGAATAGATCACAAGAAGCTCCTTCTCGCTCTGCAAGGTGCCTTCCGAACCGGGAATGCGCAGAAGATCACCGAAAACGGCAACCTTGACACCGTTCCGGCTCAATGCAACGGCATTGTCGATGAAACGTGCGCCGGAGACACAGACCGGGCATCCGGGACCGGACAACAGTTGAAGCCCCTCCGGCAGAAGTGCGCGCAAACCGAACTTCGCAATGGCGAGGCTGTGGCTCCCGCAAACCTCCATCAGTTTTACAGTCCCGCCGATGCCCGCCATTGTTTTTTTCAGCGTCTCGCGCCAGAATGCCGCAGAAGAATTCATGTTTGCAGGCTCCGTTTCAATTCTTCGAGAATGCGCAGATTTTCCTCTGCGGCTTCAGGTGAAATTTTTTCTATCGCGTAGCCTGCATGAACCAGCACATAGTCACCCGCGGAACAGTCCTCCAGAAGACGAAGATTGACTTTCCGCTCCACGCCGTCATTTTCGACTTTACCGTGCCGGTCCGGCAGCAGTTCCACTATTCTCATCGGTATTGCGACACACATATGATCAATCACAGCTTTCCAAAATACTTCCCAAAAAATCAAACCGTATAATTTACACCTGAAATACGGAATTGCAAGCCGCTCCACAACGCTTGCCCGACAGAAATTCCGCCATCGTTCGGCGGCACCTCGCGCGGAACGAACACTTTCACTCCACGGGCTGCAAGCCGTTCCGTCACAAGTTCCGTCAAAAGCCTGTTCTGAAACACCCCGCCCGTCAAAATGACGGTTGTTTTTTCCAAACTTCCTTCCCGTCCCGCCAATCCAAACTCCGCCATAGCCAGCGCCGCATCCGCGACAGCTTCATGAAATCCGCGGGCAGTCAGCCGGCGCATCATGGAACAATCACCAAACAGAGGGGTCC
>DXVA01000211.1 GCA_019408975.1 Lentisphaeria bacterium
ATCGGCTCCAATGTGGCAAAGGTGCTCCAGCTCGGACGCGAAAGCCGGACTCTCCTTCTGGCATGCGGAGGCGGCGCCGGCATCTCCGCCATCTTCAACAGCCCTGTCGCGGGAGCTCTTTTCGCCTGCGAAATCCTGCTTCCCGCATTTTCGGTCCCCGCATTGGTGCCGCTCCTGATGGCTTCCGCCGCTGCCGCGGTCATTTCGGAAATCTTCTATAACCAGCATACATTCATCCAGCTCAATGAAGGAACCGCATGGACCGTCAACAATATCCCGTATTACGTAATCATCGGGCTTGCAGCTGGACTTGTTTCCTCCTTTGTCATCAAAACATCGGTTCTTACGGCAAAAAAAGCGGAAAAATATAAAAATGTCTGGGTGCGCGGCGCAGTCGGCTGTCTCATTCTCTACTTTTTCTTTCTGCTGTTTCCGGCATTGAAAGGCGAAGGCTACGGCTATGTTTCCGATCTCCTGCGCGGGAAAGAAAGTGCAATCGCTGTCGGAAGCCCGATCTCGTCCCTGTTCAGCGGACCGAATACTCTGGTGATCCTGCTGGGACTCCTGATCATCATCAAACCGTTTGTCTCGGCGGTGTCCGTCGAAAGCGGCGGCGACGGCGGTATTTTCGGCCCCTCCATGTTCATCGGCGCCTTTCTCGGCTATTTCATTTCAAAAATCCTGAATCTTACAGGCATTACCGTGATTGACCCGGTCAACTGCATCGCAGTCGGCATGGGGGGCGTTCTTGCCGGAGTCATGCACGCCCCGCTGACAGGGATGTTCCTGATTGCGGAACTGACCGGCGGCTATAAACTGTTTGTCCCGCTGATGATCGTCGTGGCGCTTTCGAGCTTCATCAGCAAACGCATTGCCAAACATAACGTATATAAGTCCATGATCGTCATGAAAGGAGGCACGCCGGAACAGAAAGACGATGCCGTCATGATGATGCACAAGCAGCTCCGCGACCTGATCGAAAACGATTATGTTCCGGTGAAGCAGACGGACACCCTGCGGACCCTTCTGAAAGCTCTGATGAAATCCAAACGGAATATTTTCCCGGTGCTTTCCGACGACGGCGCAATCGTCGGCATCGTGCGCGTGGACAATATCCGCCCGTTTATTCTGGATACGGAATTATACGATATGGTTCTGGTATTCGACATCATGTCCCCGACAGGCCCGGCGCTTGAAGCAACAGATTCCCTGCATGATGCCACGCGGCTGTTTGAAAGTCTGCACATCTGGAACCTTCCGGTCGTGGAAAACGGCAAATATCTGGGTTTTGTTTCAAAAGCCGGCGTTTTCGACAGTTACCGCAAGATGCTCAGCACAAAACCGGATCTGTTCTGAAAAATCCCGTTTTCAACAGCTTTTCCTGATCAGCACATTCCAGAGAATTTCCTGGAACATGAGGATATCCGTTCTCCCATGCTCCAGATTTTTTCGGGTTCTCCATATCCCTCGTTCATATTGTGAAGGGATCAACTGAAATATTTTTGATATTTTTTCTCTTTTGAGTTTGACATTTTGCGGATCGCCATGTATTTTACAGACCTATTCCCAAACGGCAGCGATGCCAAGTGGCGGGGTAGCTCAGTTGGTAGAGCAACGGACTGAAAATCCGTGTGTCACCGGTTCGATCCCGGTCCTTGCCACCATTTTTTTGTACTTCTGCCGGATGGGGACACGCCGTCCGGCTTTTTTATTTCCGTTGTTCGGGGCTGAATGACAAGGATTTATCTATATTTCCGGGAAACGGAGAATTCTCTGTTTTCGTTTTCCGGCGCATAAAATCCGCCGATTCTCCGCCAGATTCTCCGTTTGCCCCGTGTCGAGGACACGAGAATTTTAAGAGTCATAACCTAGTGCAGAGAAGCAATTTACAAAAATCTACTCCCTTTTCGGTTCGGATTCTCCAGAGAATGGTCGTTAAATATCGCCTGTTCCGAACGGAGAACGCAACAGTTTTATATTGATATATAACGAGTTTCAATTAAACCAGCCGGTTTGGATTTGACGAAAAATGCACGTGCATTTTCCATCTTTTTTGTGTCCCCGGTCTTATGCCCCCATCCTCCACCTCGTTTAGCGAATCCCAGTAAACAAAAAAGGCGACCGGATTTCTCCGACCGCCCATGCAGAGTCTTGATTCAGATTCTCCTGCTCTACTGTTATTCTTGTTCCGGATATTTCGTGCGTATGATCGCGCTGACCGACCAAATGCCGCCGAGAACGATTACCTGTCCGGCATCCCTTAGCACGGATATTTCAGTTTGTCGTGAATACCGGACATGGCTCACCACTCCTTGTCGTAGGGGCTACGGATGAGCATGTCGACACCGAGCGTTTCGAGAACGCACAGAACCTTGCCAATGTGACATGTCTCCTTGCCGTTTTCCAAGTCGCTGATAAAGCGGACGCCGGTATTCGCCAGCCCCGCGAGTTGCGCCTGGGTGACCTTCTGTTCCCGGCGTAATTCGCGAACCTTCCGCCCCAGCGCCGCACAGTCCGGAATCGTGTCCCTACCCATGATTTCATCTCCGTTTATTACCGTTCGGGAATAATATACCGCTTTTTTCTCAAAAATCAAGCATTTTTTCCCGAACGGGAATATTTTTGATGTTACTCAATTCGCAAAAATTTTTTCTGTTCCTCCCAGTCAGCCGGGAGTCCCGCCTTCAACGATTTCAGCGTTACATGGTCCGGCAGAGCCCCGATGATTGCCAGATGAATGATTTCCGGCGAGAGCAGTGCCAGTTGAAGTGTGTGCGACACTACCGCCCTCTCCTTGCCAAGGTGCTTCGCCAGTTCGGACACGCCGTCAAACAGCCCCTCGTCCAGCCACTGCTGCCACAGAATGCCGCAGCCGATTGCCGCGAGCAACGGGTTCTGGCCCTGTATCGTCCTGAAGTTCTCCCCCACCATTATCACCCGTCCGTGTACCGATCTTCGAAGAAAAATCGGGATGGTAACCCGGACATTGCCGTTGGGCATGACTTCACTGATGTTCATCGGCCACCTCCTCCGTGAGCGCCTGAATTCCGGCTGTTTTGATTTCAAAAACGATCTGATCCTCTTTCATGATGATTTTCTCGAAGAGTTCCGAATAGATTCTGTTCAGTTCCGCAGGGCTGGTTTCGCCCCAGAAATCCTCGTTGAAGCAACTCCGGACTTCGGGGATCGTCAATCCGGTTCTGACGGAAATCTTTTCCAGAAAATATGGGGACTGGAATATCTTCCGGGTCTGCTCCCGGACAGTGGCCTCGATGGTCGCCGCGCCGATTTTCCCGACCGGACAGGTCTTTTTGTCTCGTTTGGTATCCTGATCGCAGTAATAATAGCAGTAACGTTTTTTCCCCTTGCTCGTGAACGCGGGCTTCATGGAGCATCCGCAATGACCGCACCGCAGGATTCCCTTCAGGGGAACCGTCAGTTCTGCAACACCCCGTGATCGGTCGTAAGGAACGCGGGATGCTGTGATTTCCCGAACCCGTTCCCACACATTTCTGCTGACGATGCCGTTATGCTCTCCCTTGGTGACGTTCCCTTTGAACAGAACATCTCCGACATAGGTATAGTTGGAGAGAATCCGGGAGATGTATGCCGAAGTCCACGGATTTCCCGTGCGGGGGACGATACCGTCCCGGTTCAGTTCGTATGCGATCTGCTTGGGGGACTGAATTTCCACGAAGCGTTTGAAAATGCGTTTGATCACGGGGGCTTCTTCGGGGTGGGCATAGAGTTTCTTTTCCTTGACGTAAAACCCGTAGGGAACGTATCCCCCCATCCACATGCCCCTTTTCTTGCTCGCCGCCATTTTGTCCCGAGTCCTCTCCGCAATGACCAGCCGCTCGTATTCACTGAATGACATCAGGATGTTGAGCATCATTTTCCCCGCCGAAGTGCTGGTGTCAATCTGCTGGGTGACGGAGCAAAATGACACCTGGTATTTCTCGAAGAACTTCTGAAGGACACCAAAGTCAAGCAACGACCTTGACAACCGGTCAAGACGATATGTGACGATCATGTCGATTTTACCTTCCATGATGTCTTCTTTAAGACGCTGGAGAGCAGGTCGTTCCAGATTCCCGCCGGAGAAGCCATAATCATCGTAATGTTCCGGCAGACAGATCCAGCCGTTTCCCTTCTGACTGGCGATGTAACTTTCGGCCGCGTCCCGCTGGGCGTCAATGCTGTTGAACGCCATTTCCTGCGAATCCTCAAGACTCTTCCGGGTATACACGGCGCATCGCACGATTTTTGTTTCCGTTTTCTTCACTTTTTGACTCCAAAAAACAGTTTCCCGTTCCAACGGGTTCCCGTGATTGCACGGGCGACCGCCGACAGGGATTTATACTGTACCCCGTCCAGTTCGTAACACTTTTCCGAAATCTGGGTGACATCATACTTTTTCCCCTTCCACTCCCGGATGTAGTGGATTATTGAGGTCGCCGGAGCTGCCGTTTGAGAATGGTCCCCGGGTTGGGGTCCTTTTTGACCGGATATCTCAAGAAGCAGCTGCATATCACTTTGAGAAATCCCCCCGAGGTGCATTTCCTGAACCTTGTAGATGAGTCTGTTTTTTAACGTCCGCGTGTTGGTTGGACAGACAGCCCCGTTAAAAAGCTCGGCGAACATGGCGCAAAGCTGGGGATATTTCATGTTTTCGATCTGGGAGATTCTTGTTTTTATCCGTTCACGGTCCGTCATGTCGCAACTCCTTCCTGACTCGCCATATATAAGCATGGAACATGGGTTTTATCAAGTCTTTTCTCCCTGATTCTGAGGATAATTGAGGAGATAAGATCAATAATCCGGACAATATTCTCCGGGGTTTCATTGCTGTCAGCCATTTTTCACCTTTCTGAGTTCGGAAAGTTTGATCCTGCCGGTATGCGGGACTCTCTCCTGCGCGGGAGCGCCGCTGACCCGGTCGGAAAGTTTGATTCTTGCTCGCGGCGCGGGCCTGACCGCGCCGAGTTCCGGGAGCGTCGCGCCCAGCATAGAGGCGCAGACCGCGCACCCGGCCGTGCAGTCCAGCCAGTGGTTGTCGCTGCGTTCCGGCTTCAGCTTCCATTCGTCCACCCAGCGGCCGCGTCCCTGGGTCTTCACCCGATATTCGGCGGTCAGGTGTTCCGCGAACAACTGGTGGATGCCGGGAATCCTGCCGTAAAGCGAGAGGTTCCCCTTGTCGCCCAGCGGAACGGCCAGCCGGGCGTGAATAAAGCTCTTCCAGTAATTGGAATCGTAGATGACGTGCCGGATCGCGCGTTTGCCCGCGACGTTCGGCATCATCCAGTTCAGCCCCAGCCGGTCGCCGGGCTGCTTCCGATATTCCGTCATGGGCTTGCTGCTCGCGCCGACATACCGCCCGTGGGACGGCAGCAGGACTCCGGCGTGGACGTTCTGGCGGCAGAACTGATAGATAATATCCGTCGACTGGCCCCAGTTCGCGTCGATCAGCGCCTTCTCGATTTTGAGGACGGCCCCATCCTCGCGCTCCCACTCGCGCCCGAGGTAATCCTTGGTCAGCGCGTCCAGCGCCGCGTAAAGCGCCCCTTCGAAGCCAGCCTTCGGGAACTTGGTCTGGATGGTCGGGTTCGCATCCGCCAGGGAGAACTGCCTCCGATGCTGGTCGGGCCACGCCCCGTAGTCGATCACCGCGCCGGTGAAGTCGTCCGACCACGCCACTACTACATAGAACAGGAGCGCCTTCTGCACGTCGATGAACATCGTGAGCTTGTCGCAGGCAATCGGCACTTTTTCGTGCGCCAGCCCGTTGACCTTCCCGGCGATCTCGTCGACGGAGAGGATGCCGTCATCCTCCGTGTCCTCCGGCAGAGGGTCGTTCTGATACTCCGCCTGGAACGCCGTCTCGTCCTGCAGCTTCAAATTCATGGCGTGTTGAAGTGCCGAAATCTCGTCGTGGTTGTAACGGGCCTCCCAGCTCACGACCGCTCCTTCGTCCATTTCTGCCCGGTGCGCCCGGTAGAACTCGGTGGCGGCCTCGAAGTTCCCGTCCGTCCGGAGCGCCTCCGAGCGGATGTCCGCATATTCCTCCCAGAGCTTCATGTTCTTCGGGAATTTGTAAACCATCTTCGTGCGCTCGCCGTTCCAGTCCGGATGTGTGTTTCTATTCAAAATGATGTCCGCCATATCTCCCGGACGGATAATGGTGCAAGGCATAATACCGGAGATCTTCTGCCCCGGTCCCGCCAGCCCCAAAATATCTCCGGCAAGCACTCGCACACGCTTCCGTGTCTGTTCCAAGGAACCGGCCGACTCCGAGGTCTGAGGGTCGTCGATGATGACCAGCGAGGGCCGCACACTTCGTCCGTCCGCCCGCTTATATTTCATCCCGCGAACCCGACCGGTTATTCCCGCTACCCGGACGATGATGCCGGAGGCTTTGCTGTCTTTGATGGTCGGCAGCACAATTTCGTTTGACGTCCACGTGATCCGTGTGCGCTCGCCGTGGTAGAGCTGACCGGCGCAGCGGTTTGCGATTCCGTCCAGCTGTTCGATTGGGTAGCACACTTCGGGGAAATCCGCCGCCAAGTTCTCGTTCACCTCCAGCTCGGTCTTGATGCTGTCGAGCATTTCCAGCGCGGCGGATTCCGTCGCGCCGATGAGAGTCACGAACTCCCGGTGACCGTAAACCATCGACCAGATGGCTGCGGTCTCGGCGAGCGTCGATTTGCCGGAGCCGCGCGGCATCGCCAGGGCGAACAGACCGCCCGACAGCACCGCCGTCTCGATTTTCTCGATGACCTTCAAATGGTCGGGCGACCACTCCAGAGAATACGTTTCCGGAAAATAACTCTCGCAGAACAGCTGAAAGTTCCGCTCGCACTCCTTCTTCCGCTCCGGATTCACCACCTGGGGCAGATCCCCGATGTCGCGTCCGGCGAGCGACTGCTCCGCCTGACGCGCCCGTTCCGCATTCCTGCGGTCTTCATAAGAACGCGGTCCGGTCTCCTCCCGCAACGTGTGCTTCTGGTCATAAGCCCACGCTATATATTTAAGGAGATTTATATTCCTGGGGTTCTCGGCCGCCGCAATCCGGAAGCCGACCCGGTTGAAGTCCCGGTAGAGCCGGGTTTGAGCCAGCACGAAGCCCTGACTGGTGGAGTTCAGCAGCCGGGCGATGTCCACCACTCTCATGTTATTCGGACTGATTGGCATTGGCCTCGTCTCCTTTCACAATCCAGGCGGCGAACTCGATCAGATTGATCGTGCCGTCTTCGTTTCTGGGGGCTCCTGCTTCGAAGTCCGCCGCAAGCAGCTCCGCTGAAATCAACCGCGAGCCCGCGCCTTTGAGAAGATTTATCAGCATTTCCGGCTGTAATGCAGTGAGTTTTAAGGAATTATCCATTTATTTTTCCTATATTTTCGATATCCGACTGGATATAGTCGGAAAGGCATGGTTATATATGCGCAGTCAAGCGAAAAACGCTCAACACCAACAACCTGCATAGGAGGCAGAACATGAGCATCGAAAGCACCATCACCGTCGGAACCATCGCCATCGTCAAAATCGGACGCAACGAGGTCGAAGTCACCGTGACCGAGATCACCGCCAACGGGTGGAAGGTCAAGAGCCAGACCACCGGGCGGGAGTTCGAGGTCCGCCGCATCGAGCGGATCGTCACGGAACCGGCCGAGGAAGCCGAACCCGAAACCGCCGCCCCCGCCGAACCGGAAACCGAGGAGGAAGACAATGC
>DXVA01000212.1 GCA_019408975.1 Lentisphaeria bacterium
GGACATTGACCTTGTGCTTCAGCGCTCTGACCGCACACTCCTCGTGGAACGCATCCGGCGTGGTGATGATGACCGCATCCAGTTTTTCCTTGTTGAGCATTTCATCAAGATCGGTATAGACTTTGGGTGAACCGAGTTTTTCCGCCATGAGCTTTGCCCGCACTCCGTTCAGGTCGCAGACCGCCTTGATGACACAGTCGGAACGCTCTTTCAGGTGATGCCCGAAACAGCCGATTCCCCGAAGCCCCGTTCCAACGATGCCGAAGTTCAATTTCTTTTCCATGATTTGTCCTTTATATTGTGAAAATGGTAAAAGATTTCATGCCGAGTTTCTGATGACGAGCTGCATCGGGACACGGATATTTTCCGGCGATGCATTTTTCCGTGTCCCGCTGATCCGTTCAAACAACATCTGCGCGCTGATCCTGCCGACTTCCGCACTGGGCTGCGCCAGCGTGGTGAGTGGCGGATTGAGCATTCCGGCGAGTTCCCGGTCGTCGAATCCTAGAATCGCGATGTCCTGCGGAACCGCGATTCCCGCTTCCGCAAATCCCGCAAGGAGCCCCGACGCCATATAGTCGGAGGTCTGAACCGCGTCCGGCAGGTTTTCCCATGCCGCCATTTCCTTTGCGATCCTGACCCCGTCTTTCCGTATTTCCGGCAGAGACTTCAGATTTCCTGAAATAATGAGTTCCGGCAGTCCCAGTTCCCTAACCGCTTTCTGATACCCGAGTTTCCGGTTTCTGGAACGGAATGTTTCGCAGAAGACGATCCGGCGCCGTCCCTTGCCGTAAAGATAGTGTATGGAGTCGTAGACACCGCCGAAACGGTCGATGTAGACGCAGTCGATATCCGGCACGCCGTCGAATGTGACCATGACGCAGGGCATTTTCTTACGGAGTTCCCGCACTTTTCCGATGATGAAGCTGGAGGACGCAATGATGATGAGCCCCGCGGGATTCTGTTCCAGAATGTCGGGCAGAAGCGCGGAAAAAGTGCTCTGCGGATAGTCTTCGCTGGTGAAATGAACTCCCATTGTATAACCGCAGTTCGCGGCATATTCTTTGATCGCCGCGAGTTTTTCGATGTGGAGATAATCATAGGATTCTGCAACGACTGTAATCTGCCGCGACTTGCGTCTCCTGAGATCCTGCGCAGCACGGTTCGGGTGATAATCGAGTTCTTTCACGGTCTTCCTGACCAGTTCCGCCGTTTTCAGGGAGACATAGCCGCTTCCGCGGATGGCGCGGCTGACCGTATTCATGGAAAGCCCGGTTGCCTGCGCTATATCCTTGAGTGTCGCCATTTCTCCCTCTCGTTTTTATTATCTCAACGTTAACATATATTATAATCATCTTTTTCCGTTTCGCAATAGCCGATTGAGAAAAAAATGATTTTTTTCAGGAAAAATCTTCCTGTCTGTCACCTGATCATGAGATTTTTCCGGCGGAACTGCCGTTTTTCGAACAGAGAGGGGGATGATTTCCAATTCGGGGATCTGCCCCCGCATTCATGCCGCCGTGAACGGAATGTTCTTTCTTCTTTTTCCGGTTTACAGTTATATTTCCAGCAGAATCCGGGGGGAGGGAGGCATCGTCACCGTTTCAGGAGAACATCGGTTTCATACAGCCGGATCTGTTTCATGAATTCATAGTCATCCGGCAGATTCTGAGATTCACAATAGTAATTCCAGACACTGTTCCAGGGAAGAGTCTTGATCTGTTCCAGCCGTGCCAGCCTGCCGGAGAAATCGAAACAGTTTTCTTCTTTCCTCAACAGATCAGTCGGCTCAAGAAGAGCGATCAGCAGTGCTTTCTGCAGATTGCGCGCACCGATGACCCACGCCGCAATGCGGTTGATGCTGGCATCAAAATAATCCAGGCAGAATCTGATCTTGTCGAGATAACCGTATGCAACAGCTTCCCGCGCAATGGAAAGAAGTTCATCATTGAGCACAATTACGTGATCGCTGTCCCAGCGGACTCCGCGGCTGACATGGAGCAGGATGCTGCCCTGCTGAGAGATTACCGCACTGAGTTTGTCTGCAATGGATTCCGTCGGATGAAAATGACCGGAATCCAGGCAGATCATCTTGCCCCGCCGGGCGGCGTACATCATGTAGAAGTCGTTGGAGCCGACGGTATAGGATTCCACGCCGATGCCGAACAGTTTGGATTCAACCGCGTCAATTTCATAACGTTCGTCGAGCTTTTCCTCGAATATGGCGTCCAGAGATTCCGAAAGATGCCTGCGTGGAGTGAAGCGGTCAGCCGGAATGTCCTTGCTTCCGTCCGGCGCCCAGAAGTTGCAGATCGAAGGGGTTCCAAGCGTTTTTCCGAACTCCGCTGCGATGCGGCGGATCATTTTTCCGTGATTGATCCAGAATTGCCGGATTTCCGGATTGGAATGTGAGAGGGAGTAACCGTGATCCAGTTTCGGGTGGGAATAAAATGCGGGGGCAATGTCCAAACCGAGCCGATTCTGTTTTGCCCAGTCCAGCCAGGAGGAGAAATTCTCAATCGTAAATGCGTCACGGTCCACACCCCGCAGCATCCGGTCGACCTGATGTCCCTGCAAACAGACCCGCTTTGTTCCGGGAATCAGGCGCAGGGCGGTATCCAGATCCTGCCGCAGTTCATCGGCATTGCGGGCACGTCCGGGATAGTTGCCCGTGACCTGGCACCCGCCGGTGAGCGCCGATTCAAACTTTTCAAAACCGACCACGTCATCGCCCTGCCAGGCATGAATGGAAACAGGAATTTCCTTCAAGCTTTCCATGGCTTTGACAGGATTCACTCCATACTCCCTGTAAATCTCGCAGGCAACTCTGAAAGCATCTTCTTTCCGGTTCATTTTCCGTTCCTTTCCGTATTGGGTTCACTGTCTAATATAGTAAGCTGCGTTATTTTCTGCAATATAATAAAAACGTCATCTATATAACAAATCATTCATTTTATATTTGAAAAATACGAAGTGCGGAATATAATAAACGGCGGAGAAAAAAACAAAAGAGGCAGTTTTATGGCGTTGACTCTTACCAATCATTCACTTTTTTCCAAAGACAAATTTTTCCCTCTGCGCGGTTTTTTCTATGCGCAGCCTGATATGCCGCCGCACAAGCAGGAGTTTACGGAAGTGATTTTTATCCTGAAGGGCAAGGTGCTGCATTATTCCGATCCTGCCGGCTGGGAGGAGTCCGCCGCAGGTGATGTCTGGCTGATTCCTCCCGGCGGAGTGCACGGTTATCTGAAAGCAGAAAATCTTCAGATATTCAATCTGCTTTTCATTGCGGATCAGCTTCCGGTGCCCTTGCTGGAACTTTACCGGCATCCCGGATATAAAAGGCTGTTTTCCCGTGACAATTCCTTCTGGGAAAATGCGGGATACTATCCGCGCCTGCGTCTGGATCACCGGCAGCAGAAAGATTTTACGGCGCTGCTGAATCTATTTGTCCGGCAGCAGAAATCGAAAGCTCCCGGCAGAACCGGCGGCAAATATGGATTGTTCATGGCAATCATCTCCATGCTGTGCGATATTGCCGTGAAAGAAAATGAAATGTTCCGGCAGGAACGACCGCTTGATATGTCCCGGATCAGCAATTTTCTGAATGAAAATTATGCCGCGGATATCAATCTTTCGGATCTGATGCATCTTACTTCCATGTCGGAGAGTTCATTGCGCAGGCATTTCAAGAAGACATTCGGGTGCGCTCCTGCCGGTTATATTCGTAAATTCCGCCTGGACGTGGCGGCGAAGCTGCTGCTGAACACCAATTTCTCGGTTAAGGAGATTGCACAGATGAGCGGATTCAATACTGTCAGCTATTTCTGTAAAATCTTTCGTCAGGCCTATAAGTGCTCCCCGCAGAATTACCGGCTCTGGATCAATGCCCGCTGAAAGGTATTGTTTTCTGCTGTCTGTTTTCCTGAAGAACGGTATAACGATATGAACCGTTGAATTTTCTTCCTGTTGCAGCAGGATTGCGACTGCTGAAAATGACATATGCTGCCGGTCTGCAACGGGCGTCAGGGGGAGAATTGAAAAATCATCTTTTTTTTAGAAACAGGGCTTGACACGAACTGGTACCGAGGTTTAAAATCATTATAATCCGCGAAGAATGCGGACCGGATACGATGGAATGAAACTGTTATGAGAGCAAACAGCAAAAACAGCAAGTTATATGAAAAATTGAAAGAGGATATTCTCAGCGGAGTCTGTCCTCCGGGATTTCGATTCCCGCCGGAGATCTCTTATGCGCGGACTCTCGGAGTTTCGCGCAATACGCTGCGCCTGGCTTTGAAGGAACTGGAGGAGGAAGACCTGATCCTGCGGGTAGGCAGCAAAGGCACATTCGTCAATCCTGCCTATCAGGCAAAAAAATCCAGACGGTACCTGCTTATCCTGAGCTCTTCGCCGCCGCCCCCTCATTCCGAACATATCGTTCCACAGATTACAAGGGGAATCGAACAGGCGCTCTATGACCGCGATATTGATCTGGAAAGCTGTTCCTGGGAGCATCTCATGACCTTATCCCGGGCGGAGCTGGCTGAAATGATTGTACGCCGCCGGATTTCGGGCGTTCTTTGGAAAGCTACAAATTTTCACGGTTCCGAAAAAATCTTTCTGGCGTTGAAACAACTTCCCATCCCTGTGGTGCTTCTTTACTGCAATGCCGAAGATTACCGCGTTACCGGGTGGGCGGCGATTCCCCAGAATACACGGAATGCCTGGCGCGAAGCCCTGCGTTATCTCCGCCGTTGCGGGCATACGAGAATCGGAACCATTGACCCGCTGAAAGACGGACTGGTCAGGTGCGAATTCAAGCTGGAGGAGTATGCTGAACTTTTACGCGGTTTCGGACTTGATCCCGACCCGGAGCTGATTGTTTCCTCGCTCATAACGGATTCTTCCGTGGAGGAAAGCGTCGGAAAGCTGATGGCGCTTCCCAAGCCGCCGACCGCGATTCTCTGTTATTCCGATTACTGGGCGCCGCTGGTTTACCGGGCACTGAAGAAACTTCATCTGAGAATTCCGGATGACGTTTCCGTGATGGGATACTGCGGCACGCCCAACAGCGCTTACATGAATCCCCCTTTGTCGACGGTTGCCATTGATTACAGAGAAATCGGCGGAAAGGCGATTGATATTCTTGAGAACATGGACCAGTGGTTCTGCCCCGGTGCGCCGGAGCATTCGCTCCCGCCGTTCATTCCCGCAACTTACAGGGTGATTGAACGGCAGAGCACGAAATCTCCGGCAGGCGGGAAAACGAAACAGTCAGTCCAGATTCATTTCAAAAAGAAAAGTCAGGAAAAACATTGAGAAAAGTCATCAGGAAACTGCTTTCGGGAGAGAGCACGGTGAAACAGCGGAAAAGGTGGTGTCTTTATGTTTGAGAACGGAATCTATTCGTGGCGGAAAAGCAATGGAAAAAATCTTTCCGTTGCGATTGCCGGCGATGTCTGCCCGAGAGATAATGCGGCGGATGCTGTTTTGAGTGGAAAAAGCGGGGAAATCCTGCGGGAGATCCAGCCGGTGCTGGATCGTGCGGACTTGCGGCTGGTTCAATGGGAAACGGTGATCTCCGAACATTGGAAACCGATCACGAAATCCGGTCCGAACCTGCTTGTCCCTCCCGGCTGCGAGGCATTCATCACCGCAGGCAGGTTTGAGATTGCGCTCCTTGCCAACAATCACATCGGCGACCACTCGCCTTCCGGAGTGCTGGATACGATCCGTTATATCCGGAATGCCGGAGTCCGGACGGTCGGCGCCGGGTGCGATGCCGCCGATGCCGCAAGACCTCTGCATCTTGAAAAAAACGGGCTGCGCATCTCCGTCCTGAATTTCTGCGAGATGGAATTCGGCACTGCCGGAAAGGAAATTCCGGGCAGCAATGCCATGGATGAAATGGACAGTCTTCTTCAGATCGGCGCCGAACGCCGGGAAAATGATATTGTGCTTGTTGTCATCCACGGCGGCAATGAATACAATCCGATTCCGTCACCGCGTATGCGCAAACTCTATTCCGCATTTGCCCGCGCCGGAGCATCGGCTGTGGTCAACATTCATGCACACTGTCCCCAGGGAGTTGAACTTGTGGAGAATGTGCCTGTGGTTTACTGTCCGGGCAATTTCTTCTTCCCGTCCGCTCCGGGTGTTCCGTTTGACCCGCATCATTTCTGGTGGAGCGGTTATCTGCCCCGTATTTCCTTTGATGAGCTGGGGGCATATGAGATCGAACTGACTCCGTACTGTTTTTCGCCGGAACCGTGGAAGATTGAGCCTTTGCATGGAAAACAACGGCAATGGTTTCTCAACTATGTTGACCTCATCAGCAGTATGCTGCTTTCAGAAGGGGACTACTGGTTTGATCTCTGGTGTGCATATCGCTGCGAAGCAATGCTTTCCTGGGTGAAGAACTCCCCGGCGGCGGCTCTGGCGGAGAATTTGTCCGATCATGAGGCGCTTCAGAAACTGCCGGTGATTCGCCATATGTTTACCTGTCAGGCGCATTATGAAGTGACGCGCCGGATGTTTCTGCTGATTGAACAGGGAAAAATGCAGCGGCTCCGCGAGGAACTGCCCGAACTGGCTGATCTCCAGAGGGCAAAATTTGCGGATTTAATGTAACATAATAAAAACGAAAGGATTGCCAATGTCGACATTAAAGTATGTTTCTTGCTGTTGTCATGACATTTACAATGGCTGTTTCCGTGTTTTCTGTCCGATGTTCTTGCATCGCAGGGCGAAAATGCGAATTTTCACTCTGATCGAGCTCCTCATCGTGATTGCGATCATCGCGATTCTGGCGGGGATGCTTCTGCCGGCATTGAGTAAAGCGAAAGCCGCGGCGCAGAGAATTGCCTGTACCAGCAATCTTGCGAATATGGCGAAAGCCGCGAATATGTATATCAGCGACAACAACGGTTATCTTTCCTCCTATTACAACAACGGGAAAGGGAAGGGGGAACTGGGCAGCTGGAGCGGCGGACGCGGAACCGATTTTTTTCAGTCGAAAGACGGATTTGGTTTAGGTTCCTATCTGCAACAGCAGGACGGCGGGGCAAGTGTGGGCGGATTATACCGGAAATTTGACGGCAATGTGACAATTTCCAAATTGGCATGTCCTGTTGCGAAGGACGATATTCCGGCGGAAAATAACAAGACAAACTATACATTGGGATACAACTCTTTCATTATGCGGTACTCCGACCTGAAAGCCGAACGTTTTCCAAAACCGTCCAATATATTTCTGTTCGGGGACAGAAATGCAAAGTTTGACACGTTTGATTTTCACTGGCAGTGGAGAGATCCGGGAACTTATCCACTTGAAACACAGACAAGTTATCTGACATTCCGGCACAATGGGGTGATGAATGTCGTTTGTCTCGCCGGGAATGCGGATACCGTGCTGAAGAAGGACTCCCGTGTTTCCGCTGTGACCGGAATTGCGATTGCGCCGGCATGGCATGTTGGAAAAGGGAGTTGTTACGCGACCAGTGATTATTCCGCCTGTTTGCTGTGCAAATGAGCGGAACACAGATTGATACTGTAAAAAACAAATGCCGGATGGAAACTTTTCCGCCGGAGTTCGAAACTGATAATAGAATGGAAAGATACCATGTATAGGTGACAGGAGCTAGTCGGAGTGGAAAAGAACTCCT
>DXVA01000213.1 GCA_019408975.1 Lentisphaeria bacterium
ACATGAACGTCTCCAACGGCTCCCTCGGAACGGATCATCACGACTACCAGACGATTGTCCGGATGCGCCGTGAAGAAGCGCTGAACTCCGCAAAACTCGTCGGAGCGGTCTTCCACGAGAGCATCTGCGACGATATCGAGGTGTTCTACAACTATGAAAATCTGGCGAAACTGGTGCCGGTCGTCCGTGAAGTCGAACCTGAAATCATTCTGACACAGGGTCCCTACGACTATATGGAAGACCACATCAACGCCGGTCGTCTCGCTGTCACTGCGGCATTCTGCCGCGGCATGGTGAACATGAAATGTGCGCCGACGGCAAAACCGACGCTGCAGAATGTTGCGGTCTACCACTGTATGCCGCACAGCATCACCGATCAGCTGCGCCGCCCGGTGGAGGCGGATTTCTATGTGAACATCGCCTCCAAGATGGAGATCAAGCGTCAGGCGCTCGCCTGCCATAAGAGCCAGAAGGAGTGGCTTGATGTCAGCCAGGGCATGGACGCCTACATCAAGGACATGGAAAACCGCGCCGCGATCTTCGGCAGACAGTCCGGCGAGTTTGAGTTTGCCGAGGGCTGGGTTCAGCACAATCCGCTGGGCTTCGGGCCGGAAAACTTCAATCCGCTGACAGCCGCGCTCAAAGATTTCGTGAAGCTCATGCCCCACGCAATCCGGTAACAGCCAAAGCTGAATTGATTCGTGGAGAGTCCGGCAATAACCGGACTCTCCACTTTTTTTATTGAAAAGACCACAGCAGGAACTTCAGGAATAGAGGAAGGAGCAAGCCCGGGACTGCTTTTCCCTCAAAGTCGCCCCCTGCCCTGCCCCTTTTTTACGGGGAACATCCGGCGCCATCGGATTTTGTGCGAAAGTTTCGGTTTCCGAACTTGAATTACGCTTGAAATGATGTAAAATCTCTCATAAGAGGAGGTATTCGGGACGAATGAAATCTTATGACTTTACAATCTGTTTTCAATCAATCCGTTATAACATACACGACAACGGAGTTCTGGAATATCTCAAACTGAACGCAAACGGAGAAACAGGAAAAGCAGATGCCTGCACCCTTTCAAATTATAATCCGATCCCGGAGAAACAGAGAAAGAACAGTCCATATACCGGTTTTCTGCTGTTTCTGTTTTTTCTTACTCTGATTCTCAATCTGGTCAATCTCGTTCTGATTTATTTTTTCCATGCCGGGTATGCAAAATCCATGATCCTGGCTGTCTTTCCTTTCGTTTTCCTGATTCCGCTTGCCCTGCGGAAAATTACTTACTGTTTTCCCTCATTTGCCGACACATCGCCGCTTATCATCACAGTCGGTTATCGGGAAAACCGGAAATCCGCGGAATTCCTGCGGGAACTCCGGCGCGCCATTGCAAGGCATTTCCGGGAACCGGAAGTGAATTATGCAAACAGGGAGGCTTTTCTTGAAGCAGTCAGAGAAATGCGCGACAATAAGCTTCTCACGGACAGCGAAATTCATGTGATCACAAGGCAGTATGAAAATCACACTCCCTTTACGCCGCTTCACACCTTTGTCGTTCTCGACGTTCTCAGGATGGACGGCGTCATTTCGGAAGACGAGTATCAGGAAATGAAATACGAAAGAATCTTTCACCCCAATCCATAAGGAAAACAATTCTCATGCGCAGTCTCATCATAAACGGCGGAGCGGAAATCTCCGGAAATGTCACAATCGGCGGAAACAAGAACGCGGTTCTGCCGATGATTGCGGCGTCCATCCTCACGAAAGAGGAGATCATCATGCACGATGTCCCAGCAATCAGCGATGCGGATGTCATGCTCAAAATCATTCAGCATCTCGGAGCCAAAGTAACACGTTCCGGGAAAACGGTCAGGATCAACGCGAAAAACATCACAAAAAGCGAAATTCCCAGAAGCCTCTGCTCCGCATTGAGAACCTCCATTCTGCTGGCGGGCCCGCTGTCCGTCAGATGCGGAGAAGCGACCATTTACCCGCCCGGCGGAGACGTCATCGGGCGCCGTCGTCTCGACTCGCATTTCTACGGTCTGAAAAAGCTCGGCGCTGTCATTCAGGGCGACTCCGTCCCCTATGAATTCCAGACGACGGCAAAGGGTATGCACGGAAGCGAAATCTTCCTTGATGAAGCAAGCGTAACCGCCACCGAGCACATCCTCATGACCGCCGCAGCATGCAGGGGAACCACAATCCTGCGCAACGCCGCCTCGGAACCCCATGTGCGCCAGCTCGGCGAGATGCTGATCAAAATGGGTGCGGACATCACCGGACTGGACTCCAATACAATCATCATCAAAGGCAATCCGGAGCTTCACGGCGCGGAGGTCTCGATTGAAGGAGATCATATCGAAGCGGCAAGTTTCATTGCGCTTGCGGCATGTACACGCGGCGCGGTCAACATCGAAGGCAAACTCACGCCGCGCGACTACTGGATGACACGCCGCGTCTTCGAAAAACTGGGAATCCGTTTCAGACTGCATCCCGGCCTGATCGAAGTCCCCGGCGGGCAGCGCATGAAGATTCAGCCGGATTTCGGCAACGCGATTCCCCAGATATCCGACGGTCCGTGGCCGCAGTTCCCGAGCGATATGATGAGCTGTCTGATCGTATGCGCAACTCAGGCGAAGGGGTCGATCCTCTTTTTCGAGAAGATGTTTGAGAGCCGTATCTACTTTGTGGACCGTTTGATCGCGATGGGTGCGAATGCGGTAGTCTGCGATCCGCACCGTGTCGTCATCTCCGGACCGGCGAAGCTTCGCGGCATTGAAATGTCAAGCCCCGACATCCGCGCCGGCATGGCGATGGTGCTTGCCGCAGTCTGCGCAAAAGGGCGTTCCGTAGTCAACAATGCGGACACCATTTTCCGCGGTTATGAAGACATCTGCGCCAAACTGGGCAGTCTCGGCGTGGAAATCTCCATGGAACAACATTGATCTTTTTTGAAACTCATATTCAACAACAAAGGGAGAGAATCATGAAAGCATTGCAGATTACGGCGGCAGCGGCGCTGATTCTTGCGGGAGGATGCGCAACCACATCGAACAGCGATGAACAATATCGGCTGCTGACACAGCAGATGCAGCAGCTCAACAAAAATCTCGAAACTCTGACAAAGCAGCTCGAAAAATACAACAGACAGGCAACACAAAAAACAGGCAATCCTATCGTAAGAAACCGAGGTGACATCAAAACGCTGGCAACCATCAAACTGCCTAAAAACCCGACAGATGAACAGATTATAGAATATGTTCAAAAAATTGAGATTGCAACGAATGAACAAAATATGTTCAGTAAAAATGATATACAGGTAACGCTGCTGAAGAAAATCGGCACCGGGCATCTCACCTTGCTGGCACCTTTTTTGAACGGGCATTCCTTTCATTTTTCTCATGCACTGCCGTCACTGGTAGGCAAAGAGGACAAAGAAGCCGCATTGAAACTTCTTCCGCAAATTCCCGATCTGATCAGACCAATCGTCCAGCATGGATGGATTGAGGAGGCGAAAGAAATTTATTTTACTGCTCTGCAAAACCAGGACGATACCTGGACCAGCTGCCAATACGCCAATTATTTTGCAAAAACTCCTGAGGACCGCAAACGTCTGATCAAACTTTATGAGACAGGGAAAAATACCTCGCGTCTATATTCCCTCATCAGCACATTTAAAGATATTGACCTGAAAAAAATAACTGACAATGCATGGAAAAACCATCGCTATGCTCAGGACTGGATCAAGGCGGACTATGCAAAACATGCTGCGATGGCGGGCAATCCGGACGCATTAAACGACTGGCTCCTGATCATGGCGCGCAAAACTTATATGCGCGGCAATGCGGCTGATGATGCAGCCTTGCTGACCGGGCAAACCGGCAATATCAGGCAAATTCTGTTATGGTTCAACAAAAACAAGTCGAAACTGTATTTCGATGAAAAAGAAAAGACGTTCAAGGTCAGGGAGAAATAACGGGAGAACCGGGATAGCGGAACTTTGAAATGGAACACAGAAAAAGCCGGATTGGAAAAGTTTTCACTTTTCAGGCGGAGACGGCTTGATTTTCAAAATCCGGACGCTATGATACGATAGAGCTGTTTGAAAAACCAACAAGGAAAAGTTCAGAATGAATGTTCAGGTCAACCCTCACTTTTACAACTTCCTGGCGGAAGGCAACATCATCAGCGGCACCAAAGCTGAAACCGCACAGGAGGTCATCTCCGAACTGGCAAGGCTCCTCGCACGAAACACCGCAGGACTCAATGCGCAGGAAATCATCGACGAAGTGATGCTCCGCGAAAAACGGATGCCCACGGTAATCGGTTCCGGTCTTGCGGTGCCGCACGCACGCTCCGAACATGTTGACCGTCTCCTTGTCGCAATGGCGACCTCCGGCAAAGGAATTGATTTTGCCGTTCCGGGAAAACCGAAAGTCAATATCGTGATTCTCATTCTGACGCCGGCAGACGATCCGGGGCTCCATCTTCAGGTGCTCGCGGCTCTTGCGAAGGACTTCATGGAATCCAAGGTGGTCCATGAAGTCGCGGAGCTTGCAACCCCGAAAGCGGTTCTGAACTATTTCACTTCATCAAAAGTCGAAATTCCGCAGTTTCTGCGGGCGCGCGACGTCATGATCACAACGCCCGTGACTCTGCTTGAAAACAACACGCTCAATGAAGCAATCGAAATCTTCGCCACCAACAATATTGATGAGATTCCGGTCATTGACGACGTCCGGGAACTTCGCGGTGTCGTCTCTCTCGCAGACCTCCTGAAGTTCAGCCTGCCGGAACATATCCTGTGGATGGACGATCTTTCTTCCGTCTACCGTTTTCAGCCGTTTTCCGAAGTGCTCCAGACCGCCGACGAGACAAAGGTCGCCGATTTCATGCGCGAAGAATTCATCACGGTTCACGCAGACATTCCCGCAGTCCAGCTCGCAAAACTGTTTCTGATGCACAAGCTCCAGAAACTTCTTGTCGTGGACGATTCCAACAAACTCGCCGGTATTGTCGAGCTCAAGGATTTCTGCGCCAAACTGTTCTGGGAATAAATGCAGTTTTCCATCAACATTTTTCTGATTCGGAAAAGACCAAATTCAATATAACAGGAGTGGAGTATGCACGAAGAAGGATCGTCACAACTGAGCGCCGGAGAAATGATAAAAAGAATCGGCATCCTGATTGCCGTCAGTGCCGGAGTCGGAATACTCGGCGGGAAGACAGTTTTCGAGGTTCACCAGGCGACGGCGGTAGCGGTTTTTCTGGCAATCATCCTCGGCACACTGCTTTTCTGGAACATCCGCCTGGCGATCGCGTTCCTCGGGCTTTCCGTCCTGATCTGCTCCAACTCGCTGGACATCGCCACCTTCGTGCAGTCTTCGGCGCTGGAAGTAATCCTGTTCCTTGTCGGCATGATGATTATCGTCGGAGCGTTGCGCGATCTCGGATTTTTTACATGGATCGTACAATTAATCGTATCGATGCCGAATATTTCAGGAATGAAATTCATTGCAGTCACCGCCGCCGCGTCGGCTCTGCTGGCGTGTGCGGTGGATGAGGTCACTTCGATCATTTTCATTGCAACGCTGGTGTTTCAGGTCTGCGACCGCCTCAAACTCAATCCCGTTCCCTATATCCTGATCTGCGTCCTGTGCACCAACGTCGGAAGCGCAGGCACCATGATGGGCAATCCCGTCGGCATCTACATCGGCACCAAAGGCGGGCTGACTTTCGGCGATTTCATGTGCTATGCGTTCCCGATCATGCTGCTGGCGCTTGCCGCGACGGTGGCTCTGACCATCTGGTATTACCGCAAGGACCTGGCACAGTTCGACATCAGTCTCAAGGAACGTCTTGCGCGCAACCTGACGCTCGCTCCGGTGATCGAAGTGCCTTACAGGCAGGGGCTCGCCCTGATCCTCGTCACGATCTGCGCAATCGCCATGCACCACCAGCTTGAAACATGGCTCGGCATCGGCAAGAACAGTGTCCTCCTGATCGCTCCGCTGGTCTGTTCCGGAATCGTCATGATCCTGCGGCGCGACCGCGCGCGGCATTATGTCGAACGGGAGGTGGACTGGTGGACGCTCCTCTTTTTCATGCTGCTCTTCGCCATCGCCGGAACGCTGGAGCACACGCATGTGGACCTCATCATGGCAGACTATTTTTCCAGCATCTGCGGCTCCAGCCATGCGGTTCTCGTCCCGTTCATTCTTGCGGTTACGGCGGTCGGGTCGGCATTCGTGGACAACGTCATTTTCGTGGCGGCGTTCTGCCCCGTGATCGAACAGCTCTCCGCAAGCGTGAAGGACCTGCCGCTCTGGTGGGCATTGTTGTTCGGAGCCTGCTTCGGCGGCAACATCACCATGATCGGAAGCACTGCGAATATCGTCGCTCTCGGAATGCTTGAGAAACGTTCCCATACCCACGTCGGCTTCTTCCAGTGGTTCAAGATCGGAGCGCTGGCAGCGCTCCTTGCAAGCTGTATCGCCTGGGGGCTCCTGATGCTGATGTCGCCGCTGATGCCGGACCGTCCGGCGCTTGTAAGGCATGAAATGCTCGACGGAGCCAGAACGTTCAGCGGCAAAAACGTCTATATAGAAGGGACGATCCACTCCACTGCCGCCGATTACCTGTTGCAGGAAGAAAAGATCGGTCCGGCAGACTATGCCGCATTCGAGCTCCGCCCGCAGGGAGCCAAAACACCTGTTTTCGTCTATGTCGCCAGAACTTCGCCCCTGCTGAAAGCCCTCCAGACGCTTCCGTCCGAGCGCAGTTTTTTCCGAGGCAGACTCTACACGCGGGACAGCGACCGTTTCAAGCCGAATGTCAATGCTCTTATCCTGGAGGAAATCACGCAGGCAAAACCCAAACGCTGACACCGTGCGAAGCCATGCAATGCCCCCGTTCTCATGGGCGGCATTGCAATTTTAGAAACCTTTGCCGGTCTGGCAGATTCTGAAAAAAATACATAACAACAGGAAAAAACAACAATGCCGGCATCAGGATAAATGCGGAGTAAATAAAAAAACGATACTTGCAAAAACACAGTCTTCCAGATGCATTTCAGCCTCTCATGCAAGATTTGCCGGACTCATCGCAGGACATTGAAACAAACGGCATACGGCAACAGGCAAAAAATGCCTGAAAGCCATCTCTGCCGGCACAAGACTCATAATTACATCATGGAACGGCAAGAGTCTGTTTTTCGGGGCGGGATGCCGTGATGCTGCCTTTTCTGCCGGTCTTTTCGAGCTGAACAATCCGGCAGCCGTCCCCCGCAAGAAGATCACGGATATTGTCCTTTCCGGCAAAATGCCCCGCGCCGACAAGTACAAAATACACTTTTTTCTCTTTCAGAAGCACAAGAAGTTTCTTCGCAATATCAATATTGCGGTCAACAAAAAGCTTCTGATAGATTTGAGGGGTCTCTGCGGCGATCTCGCCGCACATTTCCGCCAGTTTTGCAATATCGCCGGAACTCAGGGAGGCAAGCGTGGCTCCGAGTTCCCGCTTCGCTTTCTCCGGCTCGCGCACGGATTTCATGATCGAAGCGATCATGACTTCATCAGGTATCGACGCCATCGCGCTCATCTGGGAATCAATCGACTCCAGGCTGTGTCCCTGCCGCGTTCCTTTGTGTGCGGT
>DXVA01000214.1:0-1035 GCA_019408975.1 Lentisphaeria bacterium
CGGCGACCAGCTTATTCAGCTGGACCGAAGCAGGACTGAGAGTCCTGCACGAAGCTGTTTTTGCGATGCAGAGCATCGCGACACTAAAACAGTTTTTAATAAAAATAATTTAATTTTTTAATTATTTAATACAATAAATATTATTCAGCCTCCGTTCTGTGGGTATAAGTTGAGAGAAATGAACCAAAACCCGAACAAAAAACAGAGGAGGAATACAACATGAAAAAGATCGTTCTTACAGCAATTCTCGCAGGGAGCGCGGTATTTGCGTTCGCAGGCAATGTTTCTGTCAATCTCGGCGGAATCGGCGTTTCCGTCGGAAACGGACGGCACGGCATCAGCGTGGGAGTTTCCATTGGTTCCCCGTTTTACTGCTATCCGCAACCGGTGATCGTTGCACCTCCGACTCCGGTTGTCTGTCCATCCCCCGTGTATTATTATCCGGAAAGACCTGTCTTCCGGCATGCACCGCCGCGGGAAAGACCCCGGCATCGCGAGGCGCCGCGTCATGACCGCCCCGGCAGACCTGACAGACCGGCACATGGCGGACCAAGGCGGTGACAACGGAAAGACGTATTGAAGACCATTGACGGAAAAGCTGTCATACCGGAAAAATCAGGAACATCCGAATGCTTCCTGATTTTCCGGGAATTCATTTCTGGGGAATTAAAGTGTCCATTTGCTTCGCAGGATAGGGCGGAAGACCATCTTTCTTTACCTGTCTGGATTTCTCGAATTTTTCCTTGATCCGTTCAAATTCGGCGGCTGCCTCCTTGGATTTCTTTGCGGCGCGTTCCGCTTCTTCAGCGGCTTCTTTTGCCTTTTTCGCGGCGGCTTCCACTGCGGCGGCTTCGGGTGAGGCTTCATAGCCGGGGGCGCGCGGGATTTCCACGATCTTCTTTCCTATATGCGAGAAATCGGCGAAACAGGCATAGATCGCAAATACGATCAGGAGCAGGACGACGCCGGCATGTTTTGCATACTTCCACGGTGTCATATCCGTTGCTTTTGCATCGATCGGAACGTATGCCGTCT
>DXVA01000214.1:1045-7560 GCA_019408975.1 Lentisphaeria bacterium
TTGAACCTGCCGATGATCAGCATCATCGCAATGATCACGAGGAAAACGATCGCCACGAAATGATATTCATTCATATAGTTGAGGATTCCGTTGAACGGCGGGACGAAGTAGCCCATTGCAATCAGGATGATCCCGACGATCAGAGCCGCTTTTGCCGCAACGGACGGCACCCATCTGGACGCCATGCCGACCAGGACGACCGCAAGAATCGGGATGAAGTAGATCGCATTCATCTTCTGGAGATAGCCGAAGATGCCCCCGGTGCTGGCGAGCAGAGGCGCGACAATCACTGAAACGACCGTAATCACGACACCAAAGTAGCGTCCCATTGCAACGACCCGTTTATCGGGTGCGGCGGGATTGATCAGGCGTTTGTAGATGCCGAGACTGAAGAGAGTGCATGTGCTGTTCAGCGCGGAGTTGAAACTGGAGAGAATTGCTCCGAGCAGCGCGGCGGCAAAAAATCCGGTCAGCCAGTTCGGGAGCACGAAACTGACCAGCGAGCCGTAAGCTTTGTCGGAGGCGATGGTGCCGTCGGGGTTGATGCTGCCGAGATGGAACCCTTTTGTCAGCATGACAGCCGCAATGATTCCGGGGATGACCAGATAGAGCGGCCCGATCAGCTTGAGAACTCCGGTCAGCAGCACGCCTTTCTGTCCCTCCCCGAGGGATTTTGCACCGAATGTCCGCTGAATGATCTGCTGGTTTGTGCACCAGTAGAAGACGTTGATGAAGAGAATGCCGGTAAACAGCGAAAAGAACGGAGCCTTTGCGTCATTCGACCCGATTGAGTTCAGGCGCCCGGCATCTCCCGCTTCGTTGAGAAAAGTGGAGAGCCCGTGGGAGAAGCTGCCCGTTCCGGCGATGATGTTTCCGGTTTCATCAGGAGTTCCGCCGAGTGTGTAAATGGCGAAGTAGGTGATGAGGAAGCCGCCGGTCAGGAGCCCGATCCCGTTCAAGGTGTCGGAAATGGCGCAGGAGCTCAATCCGCCCCAGATTGCGTAAATCGACCCGATGAAGGCGACGAGTATTACGACACACCAGAGCGCCTGCGCATCGGAGGTGAATCCGAGCAGGGTGTGGAGATTCAGCACGTCGAGCATTCCGCGGGCGCCGGTGTAAAGAATGATCGGCAGAAGAATGATCGCATACGCGGCAAGGAAGATGATGTTGCAGATCAGTTCCGTCTGCCTGTCGAACCGCTGTTCAAGGTATTCCGGAACGGTTGTGATTCCTGCGCGCAGAAATTTCGGCAGAAAGAAAAGAGCCATCAGTACCAGTGCGATGACTGCCACGACCTCCCATGCCATCACGGAAAGACCGTCGGTGAACGCATCGCCGTTGAGCCCGACCATCTGTTCCGTGGAAAGATTGGTCAGAAGGAGCGATCCCGCGATGAAAGGAAACGTCAGGGATCTTCCCGCAAGGAAAAAGCCGTCATTGTTGTCCAGTTTGTTTTTCCGGGTCATGAGCCACGTGATTACGGCGACGAGTCCTGTAAAAAACAGGAACGACAGAATTGTTCCTACAAACATCTTACCTCTCTCCCATTATTTTGCCTTTATTTAATATAGATTCTTTTTCCCGATTTGGCAATGCCGCAGAAAGAAAAATCCGCTCCGGTTTCAGGAACGGTGCAGAGCGCGTTTCAGCGCACGGCAGGTCTGCTTCATCGCCGCGTTTGCAGCGTGGCTTTTTGACACTGCGTTCAGCATCATGAAGTCATGCATTGCGCCGAGATACCGCACCGCGGTGACGGGGACGCCCGCCAGCATCAGCTTTTGCGCATAGGCTTCGCCTTCGTCGCGGAGCACATCATTGGCATCTGTGACGACAAGCGCCGGAGGCAGTCCTCGCAATTCTTCAATTTCCGCCAGAAGCGGAGACGCAGTGATTTCTTTGCGCCTTGCCTTGTCCGGCGCATAATTGTCCCAGAACCATTTCATTGCTTCGCGGGTCAGCCACGGTCCTTCCGCAAAATCCAGATAGGACGGGGTGTCGAAGTCCGCGTTTGTGACAGGGTAAAGCAGTGCCTGAAAGCAGATTTTTCCGGGATGCTCTCTGTTTGCCAGAAGCGTCAGCGCCGCAGACATGTTCCCCCCGACACTGTCTCCTGCGACTGCGATTCGTGAAGCATTGACTGCAAATTCGTCCTCATGTGCCAGCAGGTATTCAAAAACTCCGTAACACTGCTCGATCTGAACCGGATACTGTGCCTCCGGCGCGGGAGTGTAGTTTACGAAGATGACGGCGCATTTGGTTTTGTGCGCGATCCTGCGGACCATTCTGTCATGTGTGATTTCGTTCCCCAGGACCCAGCCTCCGCCGTGGATGTAGAGCACAACCGGAATTTTCAGCCCCGCCGTATTTTCCGGACGGTAAAGCCGGACAGAGGTCTGTTTTGAAGGACCCGCCGGCACTGTCATGTCTCTGGTCAGAATGTCGGTGTAAAGTTCTGTCGGGTCAAGCGCCTCTTTCTGTGCGTCAAGCAACACCTGCCGCGCGTCCTGCGGACTCAATGTATAGAGCGGCTTTCCGCCTTTTGCATTCAGCGCATCGACAAAATCCCTGATAACCGGTTCAAGAACGATTTTTTTCCCGTTTTCCATTTTTCATTCCCCCCTCTGGTTGAAAATATAAAATCGGCATGTCATATTTATAGCATGAAATTTCCGCTTTGCAAATGGAAAAACAGTTCCGCCCGGCATGGAATCCTGTGCATTCGGAAAATATTTATCCGGTATTTTCCAGTTCTCCCGAGTGGAAAATACGGTTTCGGCATGTCCCGGAAGTTTTTTTGCCCGGAAGCGGACTTGCAGGGAACGGAAGATTACTTGTAAATGAGAATCTGTTCGCCTTCCCGGCAGAAATTATATTTTTCCCGCGCGACTTTTTCGGCTGCCGCCGCACTGTGTTCGAGATCATGGACTTCACGTGTCAGAGTGAGGCATTCATTCTGGGCATTTTTCAACTCGACGTTAAGCTCGGAAACATTTTTCTGCATATCGGTGTAACGCTTGTAGACCGGGAGCACCAGAATCACGGAAAAGGCAAAAATAATGCCCAGCAGCACATAAAGTGAAACAGAAAGCATCTTTTGAACTTTAGTATCCATTGTGTCCTCCGTTTTTGATCAGTCGCGTCATGATCTTATAATATAGCATTGCCGAGGCTTTTCTGCAATCCGGGGATTCTTTGATAATTATAAAATTGACGGCGGAACTGCGGCATTGGAATGGCGAAGATGCCGGTAAGACAGCCGGATACGGGTTGATTGCAGGAATATCATATCATGCCGGAATTTTCCATGAACCTGATATCGGTTACGGCAGTTCCTGCCATTTTCACAGGGCTCAAACATGCGGTTCGGGTATGAATTAGAGGCGGACAGGACAAGATGAAAATCCTTCTCCTGCCCGCTGTCTCATTTAACGGAAAACGAATACGACTCGATCCACCGAGATGCAGTTTTGTTTTTCAGAACCGTTCACATACGCGGGACCTTCCAGCTTTACTGAGAGATAAACATCAAATTCCGTATTGGGGTCTACGGAAGCTGAAACATCCTTTATGATGCTGCTGAGCCTGAGATCCCAGCGCCAGTGAAAGTACATGACGGTTTTTGCAGGAACGGCAGGAACCTTCATTTTTCCAAGATAGTAGAAATGATATTTCTCATCCTGTTTATACTCTTTTTCTGAAAATTTTTTCCGCAGAGCGAATGTTTTTGTATCATCGCACCATACGCCGGCTTCCATGGGCTTTGCATGATAGTCCGCATTGGAACCTTTCCAGGAGCCGGGAGGTGTTTTCACCTGAAAGGCCTTTCCGAAGAGAGCATTCGCGTCATTGGCTGCCGTCAGACTGTAGTTGCTGTCCAGGACAGAATATTGCAGAATGCTTTTGTCTTGAAACATGGGGGGAACCGGAATGGTATTGCGCAGTCTCGCAATTGCTCCCCGGGCTTTCTGCAAAGCTTGAGGGTAGGAACGATGTTTTTTCAAATATTTGTCTGTGGCGAACATCAGATTCTTTTCCAGACGGTTTATGATTTTCTCCCTGTCTGTGGGGAACTGCTCCGTATTCCACTTGTACAATTCCGCAAGATAGAGATAAGCGAAATCCAAACCGATCCGTTCCTGCCCGATGCGGGCGATTAATTCCTCGTCTTTTCCGGCAGCCTGCTCCGCTTCAGCCAGAATCCGTTCTGCTTCTGAAAAGAAATCGAAGTTCAGATAATCCCGTTTCGCAAGCGGAACACTTGGAATCGGGACTGAATTTTTCTGTTGTGAGGCTACCAGAAACTGATAGTATTGTTCCATTTCCGATACGGCGCTGCGGTAATAGAGTTTCATGTATTCCCGCCGGACAGGCTCGACGGCAAGATCAGGGTCATACATCAGTTTTGCACTTAAATAGACTTGCAGGTCATAAAATGCAGGAGGGGAAACCAGAAGGCTAAGGTCATTGGGTTCTATTTCAATGCAGTAGCTGCGGACTTTTCCCTGTCCCGCGTAATAGCGGAACTTGGAACTTAATGTATGTATCAGGGTATAAGGGCTGGGCACCGCCTGAGAGTAAATACGCCCGTAGTCAAATACCGCATAACATGTTCCCAGCTCAAACCATTTGTCCAGCCATTTGATGAATGCGGCATTTGCCGGATGGGAAAACGGGCTGAGAATATCGGTTTGAGTGTTGACGAAAGTTGTGCACTGCACCGCCAGGTTCAGCATGACATTGTCACGTACCCGGATGTTTTCCGGTATTTTTGCGGTACATCCGTAAGCCCCAAAAGTTTGAATCGTCTCCTTCGGAAACTCGGCGGCAATTTCGTTAATGAAATCAAAAACGGCGCCGGCATAGGCATTCCCGTATTTTGCTTCCAATGCCCTGCATGAACCGCAGGTGCAGTTGCCGTGTTCGCTGTCGCTGGTTGATATGTCATACCATGAATTCCGTATTTCCTTTCCGGCTTTGACATTGCGCTGATTCCATTCGATGCGCCGCCTCAGTTCGTCCTTGACATATTTCCGTGTCTTGGGATTGGACAGGCAAAGCTGCAGATGGGGACCGCGTAAACGTTTCCCGTCAATCAGGCTGAAGCAGTCGGTTTCATGTGAGGGGATTGTTCTGGCATAAGAATAAAAAGTATGTCCGCCTCCATCCCTCCTGAGACTGTAATAACGGTAAAGATCTTCTTTTCCTCCCGGCGGATAGCAGGAACTCACATTCATCCGGTACCAAGATTTCATTGCCGCGCACTCCCCGCAGGAGGTTATGCCGGAAAAAAGGAAACGGGCGGAAAAATACGGCTGCGCCCGGTAGATTTCTTTTTCCGGCACCGTGATGGACTTCCGCCTGGGAACGAATTCCGCATCCACTGCAAGCTTACGGCAGCCGGCAAAACGTTCAAGAAATTCATAGACTCCGAAGAGAACGCCTCTGGGACGGCCTCCGGTCAGAATCAGACTGTTTCCTGCCGTTTTGATGAAGTGTTCTTCCGCAGCAAGACCTGCGGCGCCGTTCCTTATCGCGAAAGCGGTATTTCCCACATAAACGGCAGGAATCGTTCCGTCATGCTGATGTTCCGGAATGACTCGCAGTTTTTTTCCGAAAATCCGTCCGAGGTAATCATTCAGGATTTCCACGCTTTTCTTTTCCGGTGCGATGGCGTTCCGTTCTGTAACTATGACGAATTCCGGGGTGATTTCCAGTGCGGATACGGAGAATGCGGCAAGACAGAATATGCCCCAAAATAGAAATTTCATTTTTAACGCTCCTGTCTATGCCGTTAACGATTCACACTATGGAAAGAAACGGTCTGGCTGGAATCTTTTCCAGTGTCCCATACATTGAAATTCTTCCATACGGTTTTATCATTTGCCCAGTAACCGTTCAATACCTCGGCATGCAGATCGAAATAAACTCCGCTTCCTCCGCCGGGATGCAGCCTGTATGCCCCCATGGAAACAAACTTATTCAATTCTCCTGCGGAGACAAAGACCTTATAGGGAAAGGTACCCCACCCTCCTAGATTCGGGTGTTTGCCGTGATCCATCCAGATAATTGATTTGGAAGGAACCGGATTGCGGTCACTGTTTTTCCTGATGATCGTTCCATCCGTAAGTCCCAGGGACCCGGCAGTGCAGCAGATGTCATCAATTGCACGGTTGTAACCGTAGTCGGAAGCAGAAAAATCATTATACTGGTATTCGATCGGAGCAGATCTTGCGGGGCACAGGAAAGATTTTATTGTATTAAGCTCTTTGCCATTAATGATGGATTTTCGTTTGATTATCGAAGTATTGAATACATTTCGGTGGAAAACGTTTTTTGTCCATTCTTCTGCGGGATAGTGCGAAGGCAGATAATAACCATTGTTGTCATCCGCATAACTTGCCCAGAAAACTCCATTTTGTTTGAGGTTGTTCATGCAGGAAATCTGTTTTCCCATCTCCCGCGCCTTGTTCAATGCGGGCAGCAGCATGGCGGCAAGGATGGCGATGATCGCT
>DXVA01000215.1 GCA_019408975.1 Lentisphaeria bacterium
TGCCTCTTATACGGAAACGGATCGCGCCGAACAGCGTCTTGCCGATGCTGCCGGAAAATTGATGAAATCAATCATGGTTTACCGAGCGGAATGCGGAGCTTTTCCGGAAGACATGAAGCTCCTGCGGCAATATGATGAGCAAAGGAATCGTATCCTTAACTGCTACCCGATGTTCCAATTGATTGTCCCCACGGCGGAAAACGGTTTTTCTGTTTTTCACTCCGCTCCGGACTTCCGGAAAACGAAATGTCTGGTCGGTTTTCAGGATGGTCAAATCCAAATGTTGAACGGACAATTTCATTCGGAAAAAGAAATCTTTCAGGCTGCGGTCTTTCTGAGGAAACGAATTGCGGAGAAAGCGGACAAGTCATGCAACTGAAAAACATTGGAAAAAATTTTTATGGAGCGGATTGTTCCTGTGCTCTCTTTTTCCGATCCTCTGCAGGAAGTTCACTCTGCGAAAACTTTATCCTGCTGCGGTATTCCCGCGGCGTCATGCCGATGAATTTATGAAAGATGCGGGAAAAATAATTGCTGTCCTCGAAGCCTGACTGATAGGCAATTTCAGTAACGCTGCCCTCCGATTCCTGCAACTCGCGGCAGGCGTAATTGATACGGAGGTGAAGCACATACTGCAAAGGCGTAGTCCCCGTGACCTGTTTGAATGCCCGGAGAAAGTTGCTGCGGGACATCCGGCTCATTTTCGGCAGGGAATCCACCTGAACCGTTTCGCGGAAATGAAGATTCAGGTATTCCAGCACCTTGTTCACTCCTTCCGGGATATGCTCCCGGACTTTCTTGCGGACGCAGTAAAGACGGGTCAGTTTGCAGAGCAGAACCATCAGCAACCCAAGGCGGCACGTCCGGCAGGCGGGGGCGAAGTTCCTGCTTTCCGCGAGCAGTTCTTTCAGCAGCGGCATGACCTCCGAAAGCTCCTCCTCACTGATATGAAAAAACGGATAGGTATTTCGTCCGTTGAGGGGCATGAAAAGTTCCTGAAATCCAGCCATTTGGCAAAGATCAAGCTGCGGCATCGGCAGGCGCTCCGGCATGAAAAGCACATTGTAAAGAGAGAGTTTCTTCTCGACCAGATACCCGTGGGACAGTCCGCGCGGAATCACAAAGACATCTCCTCCGGTCAATGGCGCCTGTCCGCTTTCCGTCACATGAGTCCCCTCCCCGTCATAAACGCAGACCAGTTCCACACACTCATGAGAGTGAAGCTTTGTCGGGTCCTGCTTTTCCTGAAGCGAAACCCGCAACGGAAAATCAGTCGTATTATAAAAAAGTTGTACATTGCTCTTGATAATCATAATAAAAACAATATAGACCCCGCTCGCATTTTTCCAAATCATATAAAGATCAATTTTGGAATTTTTATGCTATTCTTTAGATTTTTTATTAAGGTTTTCCATCATAATCTGATTATAATATATTCAAGTAAAGGAACAGACCATTTATAAACAAATAAAAAGAGGTGATTATGGCAAGCAAAATGAAACTAATCCTGTTTTGGGTATTTTGTACTGCAATATCCTGTGTTCTCGGAACGGAAACAATGAATCTTCTGAAAAACGCAGACTGTTCAATACTCACGCCATTTAAACTTCCATCCGGTTGGGAAATCAGGACAGGAAAAACGGACGGTTTTACAGTAAAAGACGGAGTCATTACTTTGGATTCTGCGGCAGGGGGGAAAGATGTCTTCCTGATTCAGAGGAACCTGCCCCTTGCATCCAAC
The DNA here is from genome assembly GCA_019408975.1 of Lentisphaeria bacterium. Lineage (GTDB taxonomy): Bacteria > Verrucomicrobiota > Lentisphaeria > Victivallales > UBA1829 > UBA11452. Next base: position 1,742 of record DXVA01000215.1, read on the forward strand.
GGCAAATATGAACTTACTTATTCCGTCAAAGGAAATGGCAGTTATCGTGCTTATATTGAATACGCCGCTGCCCGAAAGATGACTTCAACGGGTGCTGTTTGGCAGAAGACGGCTTTGAAGTGGTCTGAACGCAGTCTGGAATTCACGCTCAAACCGGAGGCAAGCCAGATCAAACTGGTATTCCATGTCAAGAACGGTTCCAGAATCGATCTCCGGGATATCTCTCTGGTAAAACAGAATGCGTCTGCGGGAAAGAATCTGGATTTTTCACGCAGAAACAGTGACGGAACTCCTCTCGCATGGACCATCCGCGGCGGTAAAGGCGCAGTGACCTTCAAAAACGGGGAAGCGACTCTGCGCAAAACAACAAGTGAAACACCATTTCTGATCCAGCGTCCGCTGAATACGGGATCAGTGCAGAAATACCGTATTTCCGTGGAGGTCATGAGCAAAAACAATGGTCAGTACCGCTTCTATCTTGAAGAAATTACAGGCAAACAGCGTAAAGCATTTGGAATAACCTCCGGGCAAACCGCCCCAGCAAAATGGACTACGACCGGGTTTGATGTGCCTCCGGCGCAGGCAGACAGCATCAGGCAACTCGTCCTGAACAATCCTGCCTCCAGCGGCGAGGTCAGTTTCCGCAATCTGCGTATTACCCCCGCTTCCAACAGCGTATCCGCTCCGCCCGCCGACACAGTGAAAATACTCGGGGCTCCGGTAAAATTGAACGGCAGCAGCAGAAGCGGCAAAACGCTGGAAGGAGCGCCGTGTGTAACAGCGGCTTATGTCAGCAACTACATTCCCGGCGCGGTCGTTCAAGGAGTCAAGGTAACTCCCGGCAAACATTATGAACTGAGTTACTCGGTAAAAGGCGAGGGCAAAGCTTCCAATACCACAGGGATTATGCACTTCTTTGATGTGCGCATAGATCTGAAGGATGGTTCGGAATTGCTCCGTTCCACTTGGGATGATGTCATGAGCGGTCGCTTTGTACCGAAAAAATTTGTCTTCAGTGTACCGGAAAAACATGCCGGAGTGATTGATATCGGACTTGGCGTAACCGACGGAAGCTCCGTCACATTCCTGCTGACCGGTCTGAAAGAGAAAACGATCACCCCGGCAGAAACGGCACGCCTGGTCATAACCTCGCCGATTTACCAGAATGGTATTTACGCATCCAAACCGGTGGCAGAAGTCGCGGGCTTCGCAGAAGTGAAAGGAGGTTCCGGCAAAGCCGAATTCAAAGTTCTGCGTGACGGAAAATTACTCGGTTCTCTCTCCAGAGAGTTCGTTGACGGCAAGGCGAAATTCTCTTTTGATTCTGCAATCTTCCCCCTTGGAGCGACAGAGGTCGACTGCCGGATCTATGATGCCGCAGGCAAGGAGCTGAAGCACTGCAAACAGACAATCACCCGTTATCCGCGCAGTAAAGGCAATGAAGTTGTCATAGGGCAGGACAAGCAGTTCTATCTCAACGGCAAACTTTATTTTCCAATCGTCCAATACGGAATGCGCCCGGATGACCTGCCTTTCTCTCCGCAGTTTGATATTGATACGGTACGTTATGTATCCCGCGGCGGCTCCAATGTATTCCTGTTCACCCCCAGAAATGAAGCAGATGCTCTGCGAATTCTGGAACTTCTCGCAGAAAACAATTCCATGGCAATGTTCAATGTCGGCTTCTGGCGCGGAGAAGCAACTCAGGAAAACGTTAACCGCTGGGGACATGCCGTCTGCTCCACGATTCTTACCCCGAAGGTTCTGGAACATCCCGCATTTTTCGGGTTTTATTTCGCTGATGAACCCCGCTGGAACGGCGTTCCCGCCATAAACCTGCAAATGTGTGCGGAAGCTCTCCGGAAAATCACGCCGTACCATCCCAAACATATCGTGGCGGCACCGCGCGGATCAGTGGAAGACCATCTGCCCTACGCCGCAGCTGCGGATTTCTATGGTATTGATATTTATCCGGTTCCCGCCGGTTCCCACTCCAATCTGGATGACCGCACCTTGACATCCGTCGGGAAATATGCCAAACGTGCGGATGCCATGCAGGAACACCGGAAACCGGTTCTCATGACCCTTCAGGCATTCGCCTGGGGCGAACTTTCCAAACGCAACCGAATTTATCCGACTCTCGCGGAATCACGTTTTATGGCTTATGACGCACTGCTCAACGGAGCAACCCATATCGCCTACTATTCTCTGCGCCACGTGATTGAGCCTTCTTTCATTGATGTCATCAACACCGTTACCTTGGAACTGCATCGAATGTCCCGTCTGCTGACATCCGGCAAGGTAATCGCAGACCGCACTGAAAATGATATTCATTACCGTGTGATAGAGTTTGACGGCAAACGCTACGTAATAGCCTTGAATACAAAACAGGCTCCCCGACAGGCAGTCATCAATGCCGGATTCAAGAATGCTTCAGTTGAAGTCCTGGAGGAAAACCGCCGGATTACAGTGAAAGACGGGACGATTGCGGAACAGTTTCCTGCATTCGGCATCCGGGTATATGCGGAAGCCCCCCTGCCTCCGCCGTTGAATGCCCTGCCTGCCGGGAGATTTGAAAATCCATGGAAAGGTTATGCAGAACGGAAGCAGAACATCACTTTCTATCAAGGCAAAGCCTGCTGGATTTGGGATAAGACAGTTGCCGGAAAGGCGTTGAGTTCCGTCTACCTGTCCAAAGAGTTCGAATTGAAAAAACAGATCAAGTCAGTCCGTATGCTTGCCTCCGCAGACAACATGGCGCAAATCTGGCTGAACGGCAAAGAAATCGCCAAAGTGGACGAGTGGGAATATATGAGCAAAATCGACCTGACCCCATTCATCCGTCAGGGACGTAATGTGATCAGCGTATTCGCCTCCGACGGTCTCGCTCCGCCCTGCGCATTTCTGGCGGATATCCGTATCACCTATCAGGACGGCACAACCGAAGATATTCTGACGGATGGTTCCTGGTATTGCTCTCCCATCAAGGTGGATAACTGGAAAAATCCGGAGATCGTAAAGAAATATTTCAAGAAAGTCGATTTTGTCGTTCCCTACGGTGAAGGCCGCTGGGCACATAGAATGAAACTTTAAGGAAAGGATGAAAAAATGGATCATTCAGGAGAGCATAAAAGAAGTGGGAAACAATCCAATTTTACCCTGATAGAGCTCCTCGTCGTAATTGCTATAATAGCAATTTTGGCAGCAATGCTGCTACCGGCTCTGGGAAAAGCACGGGAAAGGGCAAGGGGCATCAGTTGTCTCGCAAATATGAGACAGCTCGGGCTCGCAGTTCAGATGTATTTGAACGATTTCGACCATTATCCCAGTCGCGGTCCCGGCGGCATGGGTGACAATTGCTTTACAATCACCCTTGCCCCGTATCTGGGCATTACAGTAAATCCCGATGAAGGCTATAAAAATAATGAGCGCATCAAGGTTTATATGTGTCCGTCTGCCACAATCAACATGTTTGCCAAAGTCTCTACAAAAGAAAAGTATGCCGGAGCAGGCGGAATCAGCTATACAACCAATAATTATATGACCGGGCGCAGCTCCACTATTCCCTCAGATCTCACATTAGGAACGTTAAAGGCTTCTTTATTAAAATATCCTTCAAAAAAATTTCTGTTCCTGGAAGGTGGTGACGGAGGCACAGAAACTACTGCCATTGACCACACCTGCCACAGCCGTGTTGCATATCGTCATCCAAACAGCGGAAACGGAGGCAGAGTCTTTATGCCGATCACAGTCAGTTCCGCCACCCCGCCGGCATTGGCGGGATTCACCAAAGGCAAAGGTTCCAACATCACTTACGCAGACGGCAGTGCAGGCAACCGTCTTGGAGCAGCGACCGGCTATGAATTGCGTGAACTTCACTGGTATCCTCAATGAGCATCAGTGTCAATCGTAAAATACAGGAAGAACATGAAATCATGACATTAAACTACCGCGATACAAGCATACGCACTATCGGGGATTTCGCCTGCGGCGACCAGCTTATTCAGCTGGACCAAAGCAGGACTGCAAATCCTGCACGAAGCATTTTTGCGATGCAGAGCATCACACTATGAAACCAATTTTTTTAATAAAACGGGAGTCTGATCTTGATCCATCTGGCATGTCAATATTTTTTGAATCATCACCTGAAAGAAGATGAACTGCGGAAGCAGGTTCGTGAACTCGCCGCAGGCGGATATGAATGTGTTTACGCACATGCGCGGCAGGGACTCCTTACACCTTATTTCTCGAAAGGATGGTGGGATGCAGTCAGCGTTATCCTCGAGGAGTGCCGGAATGCCGGAATCAAATTCGCAATCTGGGATGAGGACTGCTATCCTTCGCCCGTGGCGGGAAACCGGATCATCTGGGAACATCCCGAACTCGGAGCGCAGCACCTCGAATTCACGCAGTTTGAGGCGCGGAAAGGAGAACATGTCTGCAAGGTCTTTGAAACTCCGGCATACATATACCGCTGTTTCGCGGTATGCGGGGAAAAGATTCTCGACATCACGGAATATTGCGGCACACTGAAGACGGAATGCATTCAACGCGGTCTCCGGCACTGTGCCTATTCCCTCGAAAACAAGATCAACATGCCGCACTGGCGCGCCGTCTGGGACGCACGGCGTTTTGCTCTCGACTGGCAAGCGGAGGAAGACTGCAAAATCATTGCCGTCCAGCTCTGCCGGCACCCTTCCGGAGGACACAATACCGACCTGATGAAGCCGGAGATGACGCGCCTTTTCCTTGAAATCACGCACGGGGAATACCTGCGGAGGTATGGTCAGGAAACCTTCGACGAACTGTTCGACGCTTCGTTCATGGATGAACCTTCCGTGGACGGTGTCTTCCCGTGGACCGACGCTTTTGAACGGGAGTTCGCCGCTCAGCACGGTTTTGAACTTACGCCGTACCTGCCTCACCTCGCAGCCGACATCAATGAACAGTCCCCGTTCATCCGCCACTGCTACCGCATGACCCAGCACCGTCTCGTCTGCACGAACTATCTGAAACAGACGCAGGAATGGTGCCGCAGTCATCACATCAGGAGCATCGGGCATCTCAGCCGGACCGAATACCTTTCCGTCTGCAACAGTTTCATGTGGCCCAATGAACTGCGCTCATGCAGGTATCTTGACATTCCGTGCACCGATCCGCTCGGAGCGGGCGCCGCGTGGCGGGATGCCTGCGCCTATCATACCGGACTCAAAGTGGTATCGTCCGCCACGCATATCTTCGGGAAAGAGCAGGCGGGAAGCGACGCCCTGGCTGTGCTCGGCAATGAAGTGTCGCTGCGCGATCTGCGGTTTCATCTGGACTACCAGATGGCGCTCGGCATCACCTACTTCAACATTCACGGTCTCAGCTACTCCTTCGACGGAGCACGCAAGGACGAGGTTCCGCCGTCCCTGTTCTATCAGCACACGGAATGGCGGTGGATGCCGGAACTCCTGAACCGGACACGCAAGCTGTGCGGAATTCTCTCCTCCGGCGTTCATCTCTGCAAAACGGCGGTGCTTTACACCTCGGCGAGTTTCTACTGCCACGCCGATCCCGGCGGCAACGGCAGACTTGAATCCTCCATTCACCGCTTTGTGGAAGAACTGCTGTCGCACCAGAAGGATTTCGATTTCATCGACGAAATCACACTCGGAGAACTTTTCGATGCCGGGGCGCAGGATTTCGTGCGGAAATATCCCTGTTTTCTCCTGCCCGACACCGAATTCATGGAAAAAAACACGGCGGAACGTCTGGAGCGCTATGCAGCCGCAGGCGGAAAACTGATGCTTACGGGAACCGTTC
>DXVA01000216.1:0-4384 GCA_019408975.1 Lentisphaeria bacterium
GGTTTCGATTCGGCAATTTCAATTTCCACGCGCCCGGTCGATTCAATCCGGAGCGGTTCAGGTTCCTTGTCGACGGTAAATTTCACGAGGAAAAAACAATGGTCGCCGCAGCTTGTCCGGTCCTTCTTCACTTCGTAAGGGGTGACGGTGAAATATCCGGTTTTTTCCGGGTCATACTCGTTGCTCCGGAAACGGCAGGGGCGACCTTCGACGATCCAGCCGACATCGCGTTCATCAAAATAGGCGTAGACCAGTTTTCTGTTGTCCTTGTGGATGGATGCCGCCTCCGTATTGACCGGATTATAACTGTGAACCGTATCGGAATTCGTGATGCAGATTCCGTCGAAAGGTGCCGTAATACGGTAGTATTTACGCTGTTCTTCCAGCAGCTGGAGTTCCCGTTTCCTGTTTTCGAGTTTCAGCCGCGCTTCCTCCACCTCTTTTTCCGCAATGGTGATATACAGTTTGCCGAGACCGCGGTCCAATACATCCATGTCATTGGAGTAACTTTGGACTTCCGCTTCGGAGTCCTTGCACGCCTGCGTTTTCTCCCGCAGGGTGAGCTCCGAGACGATTTTACTGCGGTAAAGGCGGTTGTAGACACGCAACTCATGTTCCAGCCGCCGCAAACGTTCTTTCGCCGCCATCTGCTTCGATTGAAGGTTCCGGTAATCCGAGGGAAGGGGATCAAGGAGTTTCAGATCCAGCGCCAGCGTTTTGAGTTCCAGAAGTTTTTCCTGTTCCGCTATGGTGTTTTTCAGGTTTTCCATCTGAATGCGCAAATCCAGATCGTCGTATTCCAGAATCACATCGCCTTTTCTGACGCGTGCCTGTGAACGGTGGTTGACCTTGCTGACGAATCCGGGCACTTTGTTTCGCAGCACGACCCGTTTGCTTCCACGGACATATCCGATCCCATAGATCATCTGGCGTTCCCGAGGCTGTTTCGGCGTTTCTTCACTTGGAGCATTGCGGAGGCAGCTGATGACCACCGCAAAAAGTGCCGCCACTGCAAACAGCAGAAAGAACAGAAATCCCTTTTTCATTTACCCAACCCGTTGTTAATTCCTGATATCCGCATTATATTACAACTTAGATTCCGCAACAGATCCTCCGCAGCACGATGTCCCGTAATCCATCCGGCTGATATTGAACTTCCTGCAAAGCCCCGGTTCCGGCCCCGGCTTCTTGAGCGTCATTTGTTTTTGAATCGCTATAAAATCTCCCGGTCTGTGTTATATATTATATACAAATCAGAAGATTATGCAAGGGGTAACATAAAAAAATCAGATTTTATGTCATATTTATATAACACAAAATCTGATTTCTACTGAAAACGGAAAGAAAAGTTCTTCAGAAAGGAAAACCGAATGCCCCTATGGACTCGGTGTCCGCAGGTTTTGCCTTGGAACGAGACAGCCACGGCTTGCAGCCGTATTTTCCGATTACTTCCGCAGGCACCCACTCCCGTTTGTTTTCTGAAGCAAGAGCTGAGGCGTCGGACAACAATGTTTTCACTTTCCCGTCCCTGCCTGTAATGCGGAGTGCATACAAAAGTCCGCAGGGAGCCATGCCGCTGTCTCCGGCTTTGATCAGCAGAGTATTTTTCCCCGTCCGCAGAAATTCTGCAATGTCCCGGACGGAGACCTCCGTATAGTTACGGCTGTAGTAGTGCTCCATTGCAGCCTTGTCATTGATATATGCGCGGAAGAAGTCATCCGCAGTGGCAAAGAGTTCGGCTTTGACCGGCATTTCACGGAGCTCAAATTCACATTTGAAATATGACTGATGTTTCGGGATTCTGTTTTTACCGGGAAACCAGATCCAGCTTGCCTTTTTGAAGTCGTCCGTGGAGGAAAAGGCTTTGCCGAACATCCGTCTGGTCGCAGGCTGTTTCAGGGGAGCGGGAAGCTCTGCGGCATCACTGTAAATATGAACCGCATAGGGGGTGAATTCATCGGAAAAACCGCCGTCGGTACACGTAATTCCGCGGTTTTCAAAGAATACATTCAGTTTTTCCGTCCCGTCCAGCCTGAAATCGGCGTTGAAAGATTTCGGGCTTTCATTCAGTACGATATACCAGTTTTTCCCGTTGCATCTTTTGTGCAGGATATTCAACTCCGGATTTGCCGCGGCAAGTTTCGCAGGCCGGACCGTGCCGGAGACAAGAACCGGCGCCATGGCACGTATTTCCCGGACAGTTTTTCCCAGTTCCCGGACAAAATCCCAGTTCTCATAGCCGCCCCAGTTGATGCCCCACCAGAAAAGTCCCGTGGCTCCATGTGCGACGGCATTGTATGCCATGAAACGATTCTGCTCATGCACCGGATAGACAAACGGCTTTTTATGCGTCACCATTCCCCATGCAAACCCCTGAAGCGTCATCCAGACCGGTTTCCGGTCCCGCACGACCTCACGGCAGAGATCGGCATACCTGCCTACGCTGGTCATCGTCTTGTCAGCCAGTCCCGAATGCGGATTCGGTGACGGAACAGGGTAAATATCCACTCCATACGTATCGCAGGCTGTAGCGTAAGGACGCAGATCCGCAATTTTCCCGCGTGGCGCCTCATTGAGCATCACCGGGCGGTAGGGATCAATTTTCCGGATATATTCATAGGCTTCCACAACAGGCGCACTTGCGACTCCGCGCCAGGCAGGTTCATCCGTATTGCAGTAGCCGATCAGGGAAGGATGCTTCAGATATTTTTGCATCCCTTTCCGGTACATCCTGTCCCAGCGTTCGAAATGCGCGCTGTCCGTAAACTTCGGCAGACTCTCCGGCACCTTCATGAGAACCATCAGTCCTGCGGACGCAAAATCGTCGATCTGGTCTGCGGCACAACGAGCCGTATTGAATCCGGCATCCGCAAGGATTTCCGCCTTTTCCGCCGTTGTTTTTCTGCCGTCCACTCCCCATACGCCAAGCGGGAAAAAAGGTTCGCCGTCAATCAGCATGACATGATCTTTACGGAAAGAAACCTCGCGCTCCGCAGGCGCATTCACCCGGAATTTACGGGTTATTTCCGCGATCTTTTTCCCCTGCCTGTCCAGGGCGCGGACAACAATCGGGTATTCCCCGATACGGGAGGGTACGTCAAGTGTAAACGGATAAGCCGCGCCGTGTTTTTTCAGCGGATATTCCCTGTCTTGAAAAGTGAGAATCACCTGCATTGCCTCCGGAACGCCGTTATTCAAAAGCTCTCCGGAAAAAGTTTTCTCGTTGCGGTTGGAGGAATAAACTCCGTCCCGGAAGGAAAAAGGAGCATTCAAAAGCAGTTCCAGCGGCGGCACAGGTTCTTTTACCGCATCAAGAGAAATCTGATCGAACTGGACACATCCCGGCGCTTTTACTTCGCAGAGAATGTCGATCTCACCATCCTGTTCCGGCTTGAATGTCACGGTCTTCGTCTGCCATGCATCGAAAGAATCATGCCATGAGCCGGTTCCGGGAATTACCTTGCCGTTCATCAGGGGAATTACGCGGAACCAGACTGCCCCCTGTGCATCGCGATGAGTCCGGTCGCTTCCTCCGCGCACTTCATACCGGAGCTGATAATATTGTCCGCCTTTGACTGTAATCCCATTTTGCCGCGCCGATGCGTTCTTTGTTACGCAGGTGAGCTCCAGCACCTTACCATAGGAACTTTTCGTATCTGCAATCTTTCCGGACTCGACTTCCCATTCCTTTGCGCCGGCTGAAAAGCCTCCGTTTTCAAGCGTCCTTCCCGCTGCCGTAATTTCCGGTTCACAGAAAACAACCTCTCCGACACCTTTCAGGCGAAAGACCAGATAAGGACGCTTCCGGAAATCCGTAAATTTGAATTTCCATTTCAGTTTCTGCCATTCCCCGTTACATTTCACCATCGGGGAAGCATGGGTCTGCCATGGCGCATTGGTTTCCAGATAAGCGCCGAAAAAAGTGTCTTTCCTGCCTTTGAAGCTGACGGATAATTGATATTCAGTCCCTGCTTTGACGGGGATATCACCCTGCATGAAATGAATTGTTTTTCCTGCATCCGTCCCGGTCAGCTGAAGACAATATTTCCTGCCGGAGGCATCTGCAATCCGTTTCCCGTCCGCTCCTTTGCCCGGAATCCAGTGCAGTGGAAGATGGTTCCTGCCTGATTGAGAGAATGACGGATTCTTCACGAGATTTTCCTGCGGTCGTTTTGCTTTTACGAGAGACAGATCAGCAAACAGGGCTTTGCCGGGAGCTGTCATGCGCAATACCAGATAAGGCGGACGGTTCAGTTTTGGAAATTCTATGGCAAGAGAAATTTCCTGCCATTCTCCATTGCAGACAATCGGGGCGCTTGAAATGGTCTTCCACGGGTTGCTGCATTCCACATAAACAGTCGCCTGCATTACGGCTGGTCCCTTC
>DXVA01000216.1:4394-7538 GCA_019408975.1 Lentisphaeria bacterium
GTCCCGGAACGATCTGACTCAAAGATTGCAGCCACCAGTATTTTTTGCCGTTTTCCGCACCTGAAACCTGCAGGGCATTCTTTCCGGAGATTCCTTCCGCAATTTCTCCGACCGCCCCTTTGCTGAGGTTCCACATTTTCGGGAGTCCCGTTGCCGGATTCATTTCAAATCCGGGGTTTCCGATCAGATTTTCAGCCGCCGAACAGACGGCAAGGCAGGCAAGCGCCAGTGTGCAAAGAAGTTTCATTTCTGTCTCCTTATGGTAAATATTGTTTCAGAATTTCTGCCAGCCGCCGGAATTGCCCATGTAAATTCGGGTAGAAGCCAATCCGGAAACAAATTGATATACTTCAGATACTTTTTTCGGCTCCTGAGAAGCCGCATGGCCATCGAAGAACCACATATTGCATCGGCGGTTATGGCGTGCGGCAAAGTTTTTTGAATTGTCTACGGGTTCATAAAAGCAGGCGCCTGATTCGGGAAGGGTGAGACTCCATCTGGAATCCGCGAGTCCCCAGGCGTATTTGGTCTTACCGCGAATGCTCTTCAGATTCAGGAAATACATCGGTTTGTCCGATTCCCGCGTATTGGGTGCACTGACGCTCCATTCTTTTTTTCCACCATAGTGCGGATGTCTCGGATGAGGGGCAGCATAGATGTAATACATCGCTGCTGCAGAGGTATCGCCGGGGTCTTTTGTCGAGGGACATACATCACTCTTGATACTGTAATATTTCATCCCGTAAGCAGGAGAAATGCCATTGTTCTGCTTCTGCCAGTAGCTGCTGTCGGAAAGGAGCGTGCGATAACTTCTGGCGTCAGAAGCGTAAAACAGAAATACATATTCATTGAAATCATTGGAATAATTGATGAACCCGAGTCCGGTCTGCTTCTGGTTGTTCAGGCACTGAACTCCCCGCGCCGCTTCTTTCGCTTTGTTCAGCGCCGGAAGCAGCATGGCTGCAAGAATGGCAATGATTGAAATTACGATCAGAAACTCTATCAATGTGAAAACAGGACTTCGCTTCATTTGCAAATACCTCCCTTTGTTTTATTCTTTTTTGTGTCGGATGATGATATGATTTTTCCCGGAGGACAGAAATACCAGGAGCCGGTTGCGCATTTGCCGGAATGGAAACGATCCTCCAGAATATCAAGAGCACATGCAAAATGCCCTTCAAAATTGTTGTCCAGAAAGCCGATCTGCGGATAAGCCGTGATAAGTTTATCCTCACGCCCGATGAAAACGACTGACAGCTGTTCGGGAACGGCAACTCTCCGCGCGGCGCACGCATCGGCGAAAGTACGGCAGCAACAGGGAAGAATTACGGCATCCGCATCTTTCAACGGACCCTCCAGCCATGTGCAGAAAACTTTGAATACCCGGTCTTCCGCATCGCTGTTGGTTTCCAGATCAAGGGAGAGACAGTGGCTGCGCACCCATTCCTGCGACAATCCCGTATCCAGAACGGCATTTCTCCATGCGGCAATACGCAGCAGTTCCAGCTCGCTCCTGGGGCGGGCGCAGACCAGTGCCACTTTTTTTCTGCCTGTGCCTGCAAAGTGTTCCATGCAGAGACGGATCGTTTCATATTCATCCGCCACAATGCTGGTGATTTCCGGATTTCCGGAGAGTTTTCCCAATACGATCACACGTTTCACGACGTGCCCGAACGTGGCGGTGAACATCTCCCAGTTCACGTTGAATGCGCAGAGGATGGAATACGCCTCGGGAGAATTGATATGGGAAACCAGAGAGTAGAGTTCTTCCGACCTGATCCGCAGGAGATTCACTTCCCAGCCTTTTTCGCGGAACAGGCGTTCTCCTTCGGTAAAAAAGTGTTTGTAAACATGGTAATAGGCGGTTCCGACAATGAGATTGACAACTTTTTTCGTTGTGACCTGATCCGGCTTCACATAACATACAAAATGCCCGACGCCGTTCTGGCAGCGCAGATATCCTTCACTTTCCAGCAGTTTCACGGCTTTGCTGACCGTTACATAACTGACGGAATATTCCCGGCTGAGGTCATGCAGTCCCGGAAAACGTTCCCCGAACGAGAATTCCCCGTTCACGATCCGCCTGGCGAGCCCTTCCTTGATCCGTGCTCTTTTGATGTTTTCCGAGATTTGCATCACCTGATTTCTCCTTGCTATATATTTTATTCTATATAACCATTTTTGTCAAGGGGGGAAAACGAAAAAATTCTGAATTAATATGAAAAAACGGAAAAATGCTTGGGTATTTTTCCCGTGGCAAGGGTATTGTTCCTGTCGAAGTCTGGCGCCGATCTTGTTCGAAATCCCCGCCAGGGGGCTCCGCTGCATCTTACCGACGCAGCAGAGAGACCAGCCCATGCAGCCGGCAGGAATCCGGAAATGAAAAGCCGGGGGAACTTACCGCACTGTCAGCGCCTGCCGAAAATGGCGGTGCCGATACGGACGATCGTTGCGCCTTCGGCAATCGCTTCGGGAAAGTCGGAACTCATTCCCATCGAAAGTTCCGGAAGAGTGATATGCAGCTCCTTTTCCAGACGGCCGCGCATTGCACGCAGCCCCGCAAAGGTTTCATGCAGACGCGTTTCATCCGCATCAAGTTCCGCCATGGTCATAAGCCCGCGAAGGCGGATGAACGGCATATCCTGCGCTGCTTTCGCCATTTCGAGAATCTCCGCGGCATCGCGCAGGCCGAACTTCGATTCCTCGCCGGAAATATTCACTTCCAGCAGGATATTTACTGTCTTATGATGTTTTTCCGCGGCTTTTCCGATGAGGGAAAGCAGTTTGCCCGAATCCACGGAATGAATCCATGAGGCATATTCCACGGCTTTGGCGGCTTTGTTGGATTGAAGATGCCCGATGAGGTGCCATTCAATATCCTGCGGCAGAACGGGCGCCTTGGCTTCCAGTTCCTGCACACGGTTTTCACCGAACATGCGCTGCCCGGCGTCATATGCGCTCTTTACATCCTCCGCCGGAAAGGTTTTGGATACCGCCAGCAGACGCACCGATTCCGGAGCCCGTCCGGCGTTCCGTGCGGCATCCGCGATTTCAGCCCTGATTTCATTCAGATTTTTTCCGACCGCAGACATTTTCAGATCCTCCAGTTCCCTTCTTCCATCACTTTACGCCCGTCAATATACA
>DXVA01000217.1 GCA_019408975.1 Lentisphaeria bacterium
GTCAGAAGTTCGGTCAAGAAGGGCGGAACCTGCTGGCTTCCCGGCGGTGCGGGGGCAATGGGGCAGATGCACACTCAACTGGCGGTGGACAGCGAGGACGGTCCCGCCCGTATTCTTGTAACGGATATGGACAAGACCCGTATCGCCCATGTGAAGGAACAGCTCGGGCCGATTGCTGAAAAACGCGGAATCGAGTTCAAATTGATGAATCCCGCCGATTTTGCCTCGCCGCAGGAGTTTGACGATGCCGTCACGGCGTTTGCGCCGGAAGGTTTTGACGATATCATCATGCTGGTTCCCGTCCCGGCACTGGTTTCCGGTTCCGCAAAGCATCTCGGCAAGGATGGACTGATGAATATCTTTGCCGGTATTCCCGCCGGCAAGGAGGCGGAGCTTCCGACTGCGGGAATCGCCGCAAACGGTTTCCGCTTCATCGGTTCAAGCGGAAGCCGCACCGAAGACCTGCGCCATACGATCCGCCTTGTGGAGGCTGGGACACTGAATCCTGTATCCGCGCTGGCGGCGATCGGCGGAATGAAGGTTCTGAAGGAGGGACTTGAGGCTGTCGCAAACGCCAGGTTCCCCGGCAAGACCGTGATTTTCCCGAATTGTCCCGATATGCCGCTGACTGCGGTTGACAAGATCCAGACGCTGGTTCCGGGGCTGGAGAAGACTTTTGCCGCAGACGGAACCTACACAACTGCGACCGAGGCGGAGCTTCTCAGGAAATTCGAGAAATAAAGCCGTATTTCCGTTGTATCGAGCCTCCGGTTTTTTCACGAGCCGGAGGCTTTTTGCCGTATAATTATCAGTATTCTTCCTTTTCGTCCTTGAAATCGTTTCGTTTCTGTATTAAATTGCTAATAAGTTTAACTGTAATTTTTATCCAGAGTATATTGTGCGAAAGAGAAAACTGAAAAAAAATAAAAGAGCGCATGTCGTGATGGCAGGCGCATTTATCCTGCTGGTCGGCGGCAGTCTCTATGCGGATGGTTATAAAACGAATTCGGATAATTCAAATTTCAAGACCAATTTGCTGGATAAGAGCGCTTTCCAGATCAAAACCACTCCGATCCCGAAATTCAAGGATCTTTCCAAAGAAAAGCTGGATACCAGTGCCGACTCCTATAAATATGTCGGGGCGAACCTGATTGCGGAAGGGCATGTGGTGATTCGTTCCGGCAATTTCCAGATCACCTGCGACAAGGCTGTGATCAATCTTCAGACGAAAGACCTTGAAGTCGCGGGAAATGTTGTTTTCTCCGGGACGGCGTCTTCGCCCGTTACTTTGACACAGGACGAGTATGATGAGCTTCTCAAAGACCCGACCTGCCGGGTGGTGGTGAACGGGATTGAAACCCTGCCTACGGGACAGCAGAAGATCAAGGCGACGGTTTACACGACGGCCGCTTATATGAAGGCGGCGCGGGCTTCGGGGAATCTCGACACGGGCACGCTGGAGTTTCGGGATTTTATGATCAAAACCGGGCTGCTTTACTGTTCCGGCAAATTTGCGGAACGTTTTCCGAACGGCAAGATCAAGCTCCATGACGCAAAGATGACGACCTGCGAATATGAACTGGACAACAATGCTCATTATTCGATCGGCGCTTCAACCCTGACTCTGTCGCCGCGCGAAGCGAATCGCGGCGTGACGAATTACAATCCTGACTACGGTGAACATTCCGCATGGTCTTTCAATAATGTATTGAGAGTATGGGATTTTCCCGTATTCTGGTTCCCCGCGCTTTACAAGCCTGCGGATTCCAATACCTTCGGCGGCCGCTTTGAGTTCGGTAATTCCTCTTCCTGGGGATATTATCTGCGGACCAGCAAGGAGCTGGAACTGCTGGATGAGCCGGCACTGGTGAAAGCCGCAGTCATGTTGGACTTTTATGAACAGCGCGGATTCGGTTACGGGGCAACGGCGGATATCCAGACCCCGGAGTCGCTTACCGAGATTTTTGCTTACTCGATTCATGACCGCAATCCTTACGATTACTGGGAAAGCGAGCACGGCGATGCTCCCGATGACATGAGTATGCCGGAATGGATCAAGCGGAACAGCCGTTTCCGCATTCCGAAGAACCGGTTTGAATTTAAAATTGCGAATTTGACCCATTTGACTCCCCGTTTGGATTTCAGAGGGCAGTTTGACCGGATCAGCGACTACAACTTCCTTGAAGACTATTTTGAAGCGCGTTACGACTCCAATATTCAGCCGCCTACTTTTGCCGCGCTTGAGTATCAGGGGGAACGTTTTGCCGCGACTCTCCAGACTGTTGTCAAGGCGAATTCCTTTGACAGCATGGTGGAGCGCCTTCCCGAATTCCGTCTGGATTTCCAGCGGCAGGAACTGTTCAAAAATATTTATTATCAGGGGCAGTCCAGCGTCGGTTATTACCGGATGAACTGGCGCCGTTACAATTACGATCGTGACGAAAACCTGAACCTGAATCTGTACGGCATCCTCAACCGGGAGCGTCCGAATCTCTCCGCCGTTGAAATTGCCCAGGCTGCGCAGATCATCCGCAACCAGAGCCTGTCGAATTCTGAAAAAGCGGCTCAGTTGTCGAGTTTGAACCCCGAGGCCTTTTCCGGATATTTTGAAGATCCGAAAGATTACAGCTCATTCCGCTTCGACACTCTGCACATGTTCTACTATCCGATCAAGCTTTTCAATGCAGTCAACCTGATTCCGCGCGCAGGCGGTCGTTTCACTGCCTACTCCAGATCTTCGAAAAGGTCTGTTGACATCGAAGACCTTTATACGATCATCAATGCGGATGACATCGATTCGTGGCCGGATCAGTATTTGAAAGTCCAGAACTACGACCACAAAGGCGGTGCGCGCTACCGTTTCGTCGCCGAATTCGGTTTGGAAGCCAATACGAAGTTCTATCGCGCGTGGCAGACTCCTAAAAATGCTTTTTGGGAAATCGACGGTTTGCGACATGTGGCGGTACCATACATCAATTATACTTTGATTCCCGATCCGACTGTTACTTACAAGAAACTTTATTATTTTGACGATGTCGATCAGATTGAGCGCCAGAATTTCATCCGCTTCGGTTTGCAGAACCGTTTGCAGACCAGGCGCAATTCGCAGATTTATGAATGGATGGCGCTTGAAAACTACTGGGATTTCCATTTCGACCGGACTGCCGGATTCAATCATATCGGCGATCTAGGAACGATCTTCCGGTTCACGCCGTTTGCGAACTTGACGTTCACGACCGATCTTCTGCTGGATCTCGGCGGCAACAACGGGCATGATGAGCAGGTGACCCGCGGCAGTGAAAGAGTCGGTCAGCCGGGTATTTCCAATAAGTTGATCAACCGCTGGAATACGACACTTGCCTACAAGATCACCGACGACTGGATTGTTTCCGCCAGTTATCTGTATTCCGACGGCTATGAGCAGCGCACCGCTTATTCCATGGGCTCGACTCTGGCGGCGATCAACTCGACTTCACGTTTCCGTTCTTATTTCGAACGGCACCAGTTCCTGATGCTTACCCTGAACTTCCCGACGATGATTGATGAACGCCTGAAAGGAATGATCACAGTCCGTTATGACGTGGAAAAAGCATTGGTGGAAAATGCCGGCTTTACCCTGACCCGTGATTTCCATTGCTGGTATTTCCAGCTGATGGGAGGCGCATCCTGCGACCGTGACGGCAATGGAGAACGGACATGGTCCCGTTATTTGAGTTTTGCCGTCGGGCTGAATGCCATGCCCGGACTCGGTTTCCACACCAAGACGGGCAACAGGCTGTAACTTCCCGCCGCCGTGGAGAATTTCGCTTCCGGCGGTCAACGAATGCCGGATGGCTGCGGCTTGCACCATACAATTTGGGGCTTTCGACATTGTTCCCGCTTTCCTGATACCCCGTATGCTCTGCATCAGGGCGGTTCATTGTGATAAATATTTTTTTTATTGTTTTTTTCTCCCACTCTTGAAAGAGAGCATTCCCGTGTTATATTAAAAATCACTTTTTTGATCACCTAAAATGTTTAATTGAGAGAGTAAGGAGAAAAGACACGATGAATGCTTATGCACAGCGTGTGTTGGAAAACCTGAAGAATGCGGCTCCGTGGGAAACGGAATTTCTTCAGAGTGTCACGGAAGTTTTTGAGTCCCTCGGCAAAATCCTTGATGTGAACCCCAAATATGAAAAGAATAAAATTCTTGAGCGCATCACTGTGCCGGAGAGAATCATCTCCTTCCAGGTTCCGTGGGTTGACGACAAAGGAGAGATTCAGGTCAATTACGGTTATCGTGTTCAGTTCAACAGCGCCATCGGGCCGTACAAGGGCGGGCTCCGTTTCCGTTCCACAGTGAATCTGAGCATCCTCAAGTTCCTCGGTTTCGAGCAGATCTTCAAGAACAGTCTGACGACTCTTCCGATGGGCGGAGGCAAAGGCGGGTCCAATTTTGATCCCAAGGGAAAATCCGATCATGAAATCATGGTTTTCTGCCAGGCTTTCATGCGTGAACTTTACAGACATATCGGACCGAATACCGACGTCCCCGCCGGGGATATCGGAGTCGGCGGACGCGAGATCGGCTACATGTTCGGGCAGTATAAGAAGATTGTCAACAGCTATGACAGCGTCCTGACAGGAAAAGGACTGAACTGGGGCGGAAGCCTTGTCCGTCCGGAAGCCACCGGTTTCGGCAACGTCTATTTTGCAACAGAGATGCTCAAGACCCGCGGTTCTTCCTTTGAAGGTCGCAAAGTGCTGGTTTCCGGTTCCGGAAATGTGGCGCAGTATGCAGTCAAGAAAGCGCTTCAGCTTGGCGGAAAAGTCCTCTCCATGTCCGATTCCAACGGGACGATCATCGACAAAGACGGCATTGATGCCGAAAAACTCGCTTATGTCATGGAACTGAAGAATGTCCGCCGCGGCAGAATTGCGGAATATGCGAAAGTCTTCAAGAGTGCGACTTATCATGAAGGGCTGCGTCCCTGGCAGCTTGCCAAGGCAGATATCGCTCTGCCGTGCGCGACCCAGAATGAGCTTGATGAAAACGATGCGAAGGAGCTTGTCAAGAACGGGTGCATCTGCGTTTCCGAGGGCGCGAATATGCCTTCGACAATCGGCGCGACCAATGTCTTCCTTGAAAACAATGTGCTGTTCGGCCCCGGCAAAGCCGCCAATGCAGGCGGCGTAGCCACCAGCGGACTTGAGATGAGCCAGAACGCGATTCGTCTCGGCTGGTCTGCGGAGGAGGTTGACCAGAGGCTTCACAATATCATGAAGAGCATTCATAACTCCGCGCATTCCGTTGCCGCAGAGTTCGGTGAGCCGAACAATTATGTTCTGGGAGCTAATATTGCCGGTTTCCGCAAGGTTGCCGATGCAATGATTGACCTCGGTATCTGATCCTGATTCCCTCATAAGAATCCGACGGGAGAACGGTTGCGGCTGTTCTCCCGTTTTTTGTGTATGCCGGATTTTTCATTGAAGTATCATATCTTTTAACGATGAAAAATGACAGAAAATGATATCTCCCGGTATTGAAAAATCATAAAAGACTGTCATATTATGATGAATAAACACATCATTTTCACCGGAGGAACGGGCTATGAAACAATATGACGGATTTGTAACTGCAACCGCCGAGGACATTGGCTGCGACCCGCGTATCCCGAAAGGAGCACAGCTGCTGTGCTCGGAAAAAATCGAGCCGCAGAACGGTGATTACGTTCTTGTCAAACGGGGAAGCGCGCCTCCTTTCATCCGTGGTTACTTTGTCCGGGAGGACGGCTCCATCCTTCTGAAATCGTTCAATAAAGATGCGGACAGCTATGTCGCAACGGCGCAGGCGCTGAATGCCGCAGGAGTCATGGTCGTGATCCGTATGGAGCATGATTTCCCTGCCGCTTCAAGAGTTACGATTCCCGGACCGGAGGAAACGGCGAATCTTCCGCCGCCGGAGAGAGAATCGGTTTCTCCGCTTCCGGTCAGTATTGACCCGGCGGAGCTTCTGACTTTCGATGAGGCGCAGGCATTGCTGAAAGTCAGGCGGACAAAGATGTATGGCCTGCTTCGTTCCGGAGAGCTGCGAGCTTCCAAGATCGGCAAGCTCTGGCGCGTGGAGCGTGCTTCGATTCAGCAGTATCTGGCGGCAAAAACATACAAAAGCTGATTCGGAATAGAGGAGAGAATCCGCTCCGCCTGTCCTTTTCGCAGTTCTTTTCTCATGGCTTTGTTCAGAATACACATCTGAAAATGATTTATTCCATCTTTTTCAGCTTGATTTTCCTGTAATGAGGGTGAATCTTTAAAAACCGTAATATGCGGGTCAACCAATAAAAAGGAGGTTTTTATGAAAATGATGGCTGTGGCGGCTATGATCTGCGGACTTGCAATGGGTGTAATTGCTCAGGAGGCGAATCTGCTGAAGAACAACTGGAAACTTTATGCCGGGACCAAAACAACGGTAATCGATGCAAAAACCGGCGTGATTACCTGCAAGAACACGGAGCCCAATACAACCGCCGGAGTTGTGCAGTTCGGGGTCGTTCTGAACCAGACTGCTCCAAAGGCGATTACCTTTTCCGGTGAGAGCAAAGCCGCGAATGTGAAAGGGAATGTATATGCAAACTACTGCCTTTACATTGATCTTACGCTGGCGGACGGTTCCAAAGTCTGGGGACGCCTTGCCAATTTCAAGGCTGGAACTCATGACTGGGAAAAAACACAGGCAACCTATACGCCTGCGAAGCCGATCAAGAGCCTGAACTATTATGTGCTTTTCCGCAAGATGACGGGCGAGGCTTCCTTCCGCAACATAACATTGACGCAGGCTGAGTAAGTTTCTTTGCCGTAAAAGCGGGCATCTTGTGCATAAGGCATCAGGGTGTCCGCAGAAAAACAAAACACACCGCCGGATATCCCGCAGCGGTGTGTCTTGTTTTTTGGGGATGAAGTTTTGATATCCCGCATCTTCCGCGTTGCGCCGCCGGACGCCAGGAGCGAAACAATCTTATCCAGACGCTCTTTCCGCTTGAAAATTATACCCGGAGGGGGTATTTTACCTTATATCACAGGAGTAGGGATTATGAAACAATGTATGGAGCCGGAAAAACTGCATCTGCGTCTCAGGAAAGTGATCGGGCAGTTGAATGCAGTTGAAAAAATGATTGACAAAGATGTTCCATGTGAGGATGTGCTGATTCAGATCAATGCCGCGAAAAGCGCCCTTCACAAGATCGGACAGATCGTTCTCGAGGGGCATCTGAAGCATTGTGTGCGCTATGGAATTGAGCACGGCGATGCGGAGAAAACCTTGTCCGACTTTTCCAAAGCTCTGGAACATTTTTCCAGAATGTCGTAATTTTTTTCTTTTTTTGACTTGACTCCTGAATAACTGATCATATATTAATACCTATACGGGTATAGGTATATAGCGAGCAGCCCGGTGCAGAGCACGCGGGGTATCGGGGATTTCGCCTGCGCGACCAGCTTATTCAGCTGGACCGAAGCAGGACTGAAAGTCCTGCACGAAGCAT
>DXVA01000218.1:0-1554 GCA_019408975.1 Lentisphaeria bacterium
TACGATTGTCCCGGTGCAGGCGTCACGGGTGGTCCAGGCATTGCCTTCAATGTTCAATATGACTTCGTCCAACATGTTTTTTCTGTTCGCCATAAAAAAACTCCTCATTCGAATTCTATTTTACTTTCCTGTGTCTGGTGGTTCCGTTCCATGAGGGAAAGGGATGGTCCAGAACTGTTCTTTTCATTATCAGAAACAGCTTCCCGTTTCAGATCAGTCCCAAGAATCGCGGAACTGATTCCGCCGAAAGGAGTCAGATAGGAATCCGCGGAGCCTGCTTGAAGTTTCCTCCATTCTAATGGCTCAAGTGATTCTATTTTTTTCCGTGGCAATCAATAGACGCAGCGCATATCTCTGGATGGGGCTTGCATTCATAAATGCTTCTCCGCTTTAAGGTTATCGCTCCGGGATGGTTGTTCGGGATGGAGTCCGGGTGTAAGTAGCGGCTTGTCTTTTCATAAGTTCGTCCCGTTTGAATTCCGGAACAGATTCGATCAGGTGCGATGCCCTTCCCGAAGTTAGATTCTTCCATTCGGCATAAGGGAGTTTGTCCAGCAACTTTCCTTCAATCAGTTTCCGTACGAGAAATCGCTGTTTCTCCGAGGCCGGCTGTTTCCCTGTTTTTTCTTGGGATTTGTCGATACACTGACTGATCAACTGCTGTGCGGCGTGTGCGGTTAGTTTTCGAAAGTCGATTTTTTCAAGGCTGATGAGCTTACGTTGCTCCATTTGCCGCAGAAGAGAGATCTGAGAATCTTTGACAGGGGATTTATCCATGAACCGTTCGATTTCCGCATGGCTGGAAATAATCTGCATAGCGCTTCTGACTGTTAACTTTTTGAACGTATCATCATCCAGCTGACCGATTTCATTGTTCTCGACCAGATCCATCAATACACCACGCAAATGTTTCCCGATTTTGGCATCACCATATTGACTGATCAGTTTCTCATCCAGTTTCTGAGGCGAAAACTGGATTTTCTCCAACGCATCCTCCGAATGAATATAGCCGTTTTCAATCAGATCCTTGAGTGCCGATTTCATGGTATAGTCACGGTTGCGGTGCATTTCATACAAGTTCATGACATCCGCAATCGTTTTGACTTCGGCGGGATGATAAATTTGTCCGCTTTTAATGTAGGAGCGGCATTGTGTTAACAATCCATCCCCTGCAGGCGCATCGGCATAGGGTGCGATCAGTTCTTTTGCCTGGGCATCCGTAATGAAATTGATTTTTTCAAGCAGTTCCCGTTTGTCCTCCGGTGAGGCTAAATGTCCTTCTTCCGTGAGATCACGGATTACGGAACGCTGAAGGTAATTCGCCTGTTTCTGTGTGAGAAGATTGGCTTTTTTGAAGTTGGGGAAAGCCGCTTTTGGTGGCTCGGAAGCCCGTTTGGGATATATGGTAGCCGGAAAAGTGTTTTCCGGATTGTTTTCATATTTCGCAATATATTCGCTTGCCTTGCGTCCCGAAAAAGAAAGATATTCCTGACGGTCGATTTTCGGAGCTTTGCCTTTTTCCTGAAGCGCTTTGATCATGACACGCTGTTCGGG
>DXVA01000218.1:1569-7513 GCA_019408975.1 Lentisphaeria bacterium
CCTCCTGCTGTTTTCGATGAGCCAGATAAATCTCAATTCTCTTTTCGGGACAGTCATCGAATGCAACTTCAAGTGCGGAGAATTTTTTTTCAAATACCGGCATGGAGGGGATCGGCGGAGTGGAACAGACGAATTTTTGACCGGCAAGGATATCTTGGTTTCTGATATCCTTGCCCTGCGCCAGAGCCCGTTTGTGTTTTCTTTCCAGAAGAACCAGCGGCTTGTGAAATTTCTTTTTGTGAATTTCCCGTTCCGGAATGTGTCCGATGCTGATCTCAGGAGAGGAAAACTCTCCGGTCCGTTGGAATGAGTCCAGTTCTTTCGCCAGTTCTTTGGCTGTCAGGCGTCGAAAGACAGGAATTTCCTGCGGCATGGCAAAGCCGAGTAACTTCTGCCCGGAGAGTTTATTCTGATTGCTCAAGGCATTGTCTTCAAGATGATCCAGTTCATCATCTGTAAGAGGTTCGACAAAGGGTTCTATGGATTTCTCCTTTTTACCTTGAAATCCGGAATCATGCCCGATGCTGATACCTTCCCGGAATACACCATTCTGCTGGAAATATTCGATTTCATCTTTGACTTCATCTCGGGAAAGTTTGGCATAATAGGGAACCGGAGAAGTATCGGAGACAGCATAATGAATGATTTTCTGCCCGACGATATCTTCGACAGTTTCCCCTTTTGCCAAAGACGCCGTTTCGTCATCGGAAAGCGTTTTGAGCGGGGAAAGGAACGTCAGGAATTCCGTATCTTCTTCGAACAACTGGACATCACTCGGAGCAAACCCGAGCTGAACACCGGATGAAAGCCCTTTCCCGGAAGACAAACGGTTCAATTCTTCCTGCAACTCTTCCGGACTCAATCTCTGAAAGATTTTTTGCGTTGGAATGCCTGGTTTGTATTTTTCAATCTGCCGTTTTTCTTTCGGCACCGGTATCTCCAGGACTTGAATTTCCCATCGTTGGAACGCTTCTATCAAAGCTTTCATATTGATGGATTTCAGCGGCTGGGAAAAATATTCCAGCCACATTTCTCCACCGCCGAACTGCGGATTTGGCTGTTGAAACAAGGTCAGGTTCCCGTTTTCATCCAGCCAGGCGCGCATTTGTTCGCGACAGTTGTTTTCGGATACACCAAGAAAGCGTTTTTCGACAAATTCATGATTTTCGTTTTCCGCGACCGCCGTGATATATTCCAGAGGCGGCAGATTCATTTTGAAAAAATCATCGGCCTCTTCCGAACTCATACTCAAAGGATTGACTGCGGTGAAAGCCGGAATTCCGACCATTTGCAGTTTATGCAACAGCCGGACCTGTTCTTCGGTCATGATCGACATGGCACACTCTCCTTACTTTATTCTTTGGGAGCGGAAGATTCTTCTTCCGCTTTCGGGACGGGGAAATTGGGGGAATCGGCATTTCCCCGTAAATTCGTGCCGGCTACGTATGGGGGGGCCTCCTTGGAGGAACAACAGAAGCGAATTTCTTCCTGCGGAGACTTATTGCCCTCGTTGCATAGAGCATGAAAATCATGTTTGACTCTATCGATTCTGCGGAATATTTTCTCATCCTCACGAAGCATTCTCGCAAGCATGAAAATCATCAGGAAGATATGCGACAGTATCAATATCATAAAGAATATTGCGGCAGGGAACACTATACGGGTTATATCATCATTCATCCACTCATTCCAATTCATTTTTTGTCTTTCTTGTTTTAATTTGAATTCCCAGTAATCGTTCATTTTCCGGATTTCGCCGCATTCCGGAGCGGTGCCTCCCGAAACCGGATTCTGATCCGGCAAATGGATTGCGGAAATCCGCCACAGACAGGAGAAGCTCAGAATGATCTGCAAAAGAATCAGCAGTATGCAAGCGATTTTCCAAACAGCCTGTCTTTTCGGTTGTTCCGGCAGATGCGGAACCATTTCTTTTCTCAACGTTTTGACTTCACGGGCGACTTCCTCGGAAGTGTCCGTGAGGTTGTCCTGCAAAAAAAGGAGAAAAAGCATGACTGGAAAAAGCGGATCTGAAACATCCGTAAAATTGCAGCGTCTCAGAATGAGTTCATAATTGTCCCGTTTTGGCTGGGGGATGTATTTCAGATAATCCGAAATCACCAGATCGATTCCTTGCTTTTTCCTGCTCATACTGTTCTCCTCTTTCCTGTTCAGAACGGAATGTCGTCAGCAATGTCGCGCTTTTGTGCCACTGTTTTGTCTTTTTTGGCAGAACTCTTTGCGGGAATTGCTTTATCTTCTCTTTTTTCCTGTTCCGGAACGGAATTTTCCTGTATCTGCGAGTGTTCACGCGACGGAGGCGGAGCAAGAATCCCCTCTTTCTCACGCTGCTGACCGACAAAGATCAACTTTCCGGCTTCCTCGCACGTCATATTGATCCATTTCTCCCGCGATACCGGATTCAGTCTCTTGTCCGCAACCAGACGTTTGAGTTCCGTATCCTGCTCCCGTGTTTTAGGCTGATTCCGTTTTACTGTGTAGTTCGGATCATACCCGTCAACGACACGGCCTTCTCTTTCGTTGTAACGCCCGATGGAAATCAATTTGCCGGCTTCATCCTTGGAAAGTGAATGAAACTTTTCCGCAGACATGGCATAGATGCGTCCTGTTTTCACCAGTGTCACGACTTCTTTTTTTTGTCCTTCGGTCGCCAGTTCTGGCGGACGTTTTTCATGAATCTGCCGGATAATGTCACTGGCTTCTTGTTTTGTCAGCTTTTTCCAGCTTTCCTCATCAAGCGCGTTCCAGTCTCCGGCCGCAACAGCGCCGGAAATCGCATCCCGCTGTGCTTTGCTCGCAGGTGCATTGTCATTTTTTGTTCTTTCCTGTGCATGAGATGACATTTCTCTGGCGGGAGCCTGTTCACTTTTTTCCGGAGACGACTGCGTGAAGTCTACTTTCCCTTCCAATGTCTTAAGAATTTCTTTTGCTTTTTCCGGAGTAATCGCACAGTATTCCTTATAGGGATAATGTTGGAGTGCGCCTTGCGCTACAGCCTGCTTAAACATGGCCTGCTGTTCAGGAGTCATTAAAGGTCTGGTTGCCATTTTCAGTTTCCTTTCGATTGTTTTTGGGGTGTTCCTGCATTGCTTTCTTCTTCGGAATCGCTTTCTTCGATATGTTCTCCTTTCCGGAAAACGATTCGGTTTCGGGTTGCTTCAAGCAGCATGGCACGTGTGCCGGTGAGTTCCGATGCCTCCATTCGCGAGGCAAGGAAATCGATCAGCTGATCGGTCATGCTGAAATAATGGTTTCTGATGCGGGATTTCTGCATAATCGTCGGCAAGACTTTGTCGTTTTCCCCATGCAGATGTCCGCGCAGAGTCAGATTATTGTTATTCAACAGATTGATATATTCCTTTTCAACGGGTGGAAAGAAAAATTCCGTATATTGGAGTTTAAGCTTACGCATTGCTGGTTCCAGCTTTAACGTGCAGATGGGAAAATCTTTTCCGTCCTTTTCATTTTTGAAAATGAGATACCGGACAGGAAAATCAATTTTACGGAAATAATCAAGCCATGGGATGAATGTTCGCACGGAATCCGGATCGGAAGTGATGCAGCCCGCGACATAAACATCCACTTCCGTTTTTTTCATAAGATCCCATGGGACAGAGGAAAACCACTCCTGCGTACTGCGCGATGTTCCTGCTTTCATGTCCACGATAATTATCTGTGCGGGTGAATCGGAATACAGGCAGTTGACCACGGAATCAAGCGGATAATGTTCTTGGTGTTCATCCAGAAATTCGGTATTTTCCTTGAGCAGTTCCGAGACAGTTCTGTTTTCGGAATCCGTATCGAAAACAAGATACGGCAGTTCCAGATCCATCGCCGCGCCCGCGAGCATGATCGCCGCGAAGCTTTTGCCGACTCCGCCTTTGGTTCCCGCAATATAGATTACGATTCGTCGCATGGTAAACCTCCTCACCTGATGATGTCCGGAAGCCCGAAGTCCGCTCCGGGCATTGGAAACAATACATTCTCGGGGTGTTCGGCGGGAAGTTCCGTAATCGGCATCGAAACTCTCTTTCTTTCAGTCTGTTTGAGTTCATCAAGTTCCCGGACCACATTCCGGAGAACTTCCTGATAGATCACCAGCAGGGAGAGCCGTTTCATTTCGATTTCTGATTGGGTCTGGAATATAGCGGAGAACTCCCGGATTTTCTTGAATTCCCAGCAATGGAGAATTCCGCTTGCAATGACTCCGATCAGGAGAAACAAGATTGAAATATTCTGTTTTTTCATTTGCGGCCTCCGAAGTTCCGAGTGTTGCTGTCGTTGATTTTTTCTTCCAGAATCTCAATGTATTTCTGCATCTTTTTCATGCTGTTGAGCAATCCTTTCATATTTTCGTGCTGACGCTTGATTTCTTCTTTCAATGTAGTGTTTTCTTTATCCAGAAGTTCATATTTCCGGTCAACGCCGGAAACCGTCTGCCGGACATGGTCAAGCCCATGCTTGACTTCCCGCGTCTCGGAAAGCGAACGGTTCATCTGACCAACCAGACTGTCTGCATATTGTTCCTGAAGGCGTTTCCGGGCGAATGATTCCGGATTGGCGTCATACTGCGGAATCAGATTCCACGCAGGCGCCTGTTCGATGCGGTAAACCGTTCCGGCTTCGCGCATGGTTCCGCTGCTGGGATCAACGAGCCGTCCCACCGAATACATTTTCACTCCGGCATTAGTCAGATACTTTTCCTGATCGTCGGCAGGAATTTCCTGACCCGCCATATACAGAGGAACTTGCGTATATTCTTTCGTTTTCGGCAGTTCCTCCGGCTTGGATCTGCACCCGCTCAGAAGAACGGCGGTGACGAATGCGGCGGCGATGAGAGTTCTTTTGAGGTTGTTTTTCATTTCAGCGGATTCCTTTCAATTCTTTTTGGAGTGATTTCGGGATTGCCTGCCCGAGTGCATCATGGAGCAGAGATGTTTGGTTCGTGGTCTGTTCGGCGGGTTCCTGATTTTTGCCTTGCGCCAGTTTCAACTGTTCAAGATTGTTGAGAACGGTATCGGCAATGGCGGCTTTTTCGATGTTGATCACCTGTTCGATATACAAATAGAATTCCGTTCCGGCGGCGACACGCACAAAATAGGATTCCCTGGATATCTTGTCGGTAATGTTTTCAAGTGCAACGCTGGAAAGCGATTCAAATGCGGTGGCAAGAGCGTTCTTCGTCGAACCGTCATTCTCGCTGACGATACTGCTGCCGTTATCGTAGGTGGTGGTTGTTTTGAAGCCGGCGGAAAGTCCCTGGGCAAACGCCATCGTATATTGCAGCATTTCATTTAAGTCATTGTTGCTCATGACTCTGCCGGGCAGACCCGCCGCCATGTCCGTAATTGTCGCCATATCCTTTTTGCCGGGCTGGTTGGATTTTTCGAGCACCCGTCCCTGAATCTGGAGTTCCAGCCCAACTTCACCGGAGGTGATCTGCCACACGAGAACAAAGTTCCCCGCGCACATCATACGGTTGCGGACACATGATCCCATTTTTCCGTGGACTTCCGTGCCTGCCGGTATGATCAGTTTCCGCTCGCCCTGCGGATTCGTCCACCATAAATCTGAAATCACCAGCGCGATTAGCGGTGTGCCGTCCACATTGCTTTCCAGTGTATTTACGAGTTTGCAGTCAAGCAGACGACCGAAGGGTGCATACCTTTCGGAGAGGAAAACCTCATCCCTCTGTGCATCTGCATTGGTTTGCGAGGCGCTCAGGACAAAGATCCTGGTGCCTTTCGCGTTCCGTTCACCGGAGCCGGAGTTTCGTTTGTTTTCCCGGTCGAATATGTCGCGTGCGGAAAGATCGCGGTCCCGAAGCTGTTGTTTGCGCTGCTGTCTTTGGGCAATTTTCTTTGCAGTCTGACGGGAGGCGGATGGAGCTTTTCCCACTGTCTCTTATACACATCTCCGAGCCCAC
>DXVA01000219.1 GCA_019408975.1 Lentisphaeria bacterium
CTCTGCTCAAAGTGCATTTACTATGACAAACGTGCGTTTACTTTGTCAATTCACCGTTTTTATGCAATCTGCCGCAGCCCTCGCGGAGAGGGCCGGCAGAGCAAAAAATGAAATCCCGTTTTATTTTTCTATTTTTTCGAGCACGCTGGAAAGCTTTTTCAATGTGACGGGCTTCAGAAGTACGGCGGAAAACTCCTGCTGCGGGAAATTGCTGGATGCCTCCACATCTGCTGTGACCGCTACGATCTTCATGTGTGCCGACTCCGGGCGGGCATGAATCGCCGCCGCCAGCTCGGCGCCGTTCATCCCCGGCATCCAGAGGTCCGTCAGGACAGCATCGACTTTTTCCTGTTTCAGGAGAGCCAGCGCCTCTTCCCCCGATGCCGCCGCCAGAGGATGTGCCCCTGATTTCCTGAGCATGGAAGCAAGGACTTTGAGGTTGATCGGGACATCGTCAACGATCAGAATCCGCCGGTTTTTCAATGCCGCGGGAACGGCAGATTCCGTTCCCGTCTCCATCGGATGCCTCTTTTTGTCGTCGTGATAGACAATCCCCGGCAGGTCAACGGTAAAGGAACTGCCGACATTTTCCCTGCTTTCCAGACGGATTACGCCGCCCATCCTCTGCACCAGACGATGCGAAATTGCCAGTCCGAGCCCCGTGCCGTTATAAACGTGAGTATCGCGAAGTGCATCCTGCTGGATAAACGGCTGGAAGATTTTCTTGCAGGCGTCTTTCCTGATTCCGATTCCCGTATCCGACACGCAGATGCGGAGCCTGCCCCGGGTCTGGTCCTGCGGTTCAAAAGCCACGGTCAGGGAGACGGAGCCGTTTTCAGTGAATTTCACCGCATTGCCGAACAGGTTGAGAAGAATCTGCCGCAGACGCAGACGGTCCAGTTCCAGAATCGGCAGGTCATCGGGAACTTCCCGGCGGTAGTCAAGATGTTTTTCACGCAGTTTTTCCCGGAAGATCGCCGCAACTTCATGAAGCAGTTCCGGCAGATCGGTCGGGACCGGAATAATTTCCGTCTGTTCGGCTTCCAGTTTGGACAGGTCGAGAATATCGTTGATCAGGCTCAGGAGAGAATTGCCTGCAAGATGGATCGCCTGCAGATATTCGGTCTGTTCCTTTGCAGACAGATGTGCGTCGAGCAGAAGGTCGCTGAATCCGAGGACTGCATTCAGGGGAGTGCGGATCTCATGGCTCATGGTTGCCAGGAACATGCTTTTCGCCCGGTCGGCTGCCTGTGCCGCCTCCATGGCGCGCCGCAGTTCTTCTTTCTGGCGGATGATGTCCGTCAGATCAATGTCCGAGGTCAGAATATACCGGAGTTTGCCGTTGCGGTCGTAGAGAGGCTGCGCCGAGGAGAGCATATGTCTGCCGTTGAGTTCATATTCCGCGCTGTATTCCCTGCCGGAAAGCAGACAGTGACGGACGGGGCACCATTCCGGCGGTTCCTTCGAGCCGCAGCTTACGTCATGGCATTTCTGTTTGCCGGCGGTCCCGTTTACCCATTCTTCCGCGAACCGGGGCAGGCACGCCTCGCGCGCCTTGGAGTTGATCATTACGATGTTGTAGTCAGGGTCGCAGATCGTCAGCGGAATGGAGAGTTTCTCCACGATCTGCTTCTGGAGTGCGGCACTGTCGGCAAGACGGCTGTTCTGGCGGTCCCGTTCATAGGCGAGCTGGTACAGGCGGGTCAGATTGTGGATGATTTGCAGGTGATCCCCGTCCGGGATATTGTTTCTGTCATAATCCAGCCCGATGAAGCCGTAGGGTTGTCCGTCGATCATTCCGGTTCAGCATCCGTGCATAGACATGCTGCTGTGCCATGTGCCGGAGTTCCGGCGCCCAGTCTCCTTCCGGGGGAACATGATCGGCGGAATAGAAACATTCCTGCCCTGCCGCCAGCATTGCTTTGGTCGCGGGAAAATTGTGAAGGTCGACTTCCATCTTTTTATATTCGGCAAGTGATGTGGCTCCGTCGCGCCGCCAGCTGTGTTCATGAACGGCATGATATCCGGCTTCGTCGAGATAGCGGAATATGTAACAGCGGTCCGCCTGGGCGGCTCTGCCGATAAGGTCCAGGATTTCAACGACCATCTTCTCAAAGTCATTTTCCTGCAATATGCGTGTAAGCGCCTGATTGGTCAGCTTTTCCCAGTTGATGTACTGATTCAGATGGGCGATCATCTTCCTGCGCTCCTGTTCCAGCTGGGACTGACGGGTGATGTCAATGCCCATGCCGATCAGGAGGCGCGGGCCGTCGGGCTGTGTCACGACAGTCTTGATCGTCCTGACGGTGCGCGGGCTGGCGTCATTGTGCAGGACCTCTTCCGTATCAAGCGTCTGTCCCGATTGGACTACTGTCCGGTCATCCTTTTTGAATTTCTCCGCGGCGGCGGTGTCCGCGCTGAAGACTTCATCGTCGGTGTGCCCGATGATCTCGTTCTCGGTGCGTTTTGCCAGCATCTGGAAATGGCGGTTGCCCGCAAGATAGCGGAATCCGTCATCGACATTTTTAACGAAAATGAATCCCGGCAGATGGTCCATGATGGTTTCGAGGAGCTGGAGATTATTACGGTAGCGCAGTTCATTTTCCTTGAGGCGGGTGATGTCCTGAATCACGCCGAAAATCTCGTCTTTCCCGCTGGACTCGTTTTGTCCGCGCCGCATCCAGAGTTCGAAATGCCGCCGGGGATATCCGGGTGCGGTGGTGTAACTGGCTTCAAATTCCTCGATTTCTCCTTTGGAGAGCGCTTCCCATTTTTCTTTCAGTACCGCAAGATCCGCAGGAGCGATCCAGCGTTCGGGAGATATGAATTTTCCGTTTTCCTGCGGCCAGTAGTCGTTGCCGAGACGGGAATACTTCAGATTGCGGTCCAAGTCACAGGTGAAGTCATTGAATTTTGCCATTTTGCCCGCGTTTTCGAGAATCAGGTCATTCAGGCGCAGCCTGTCGCGTTTTTCATATTCGTCGGTCACGTCGCGGAACACCAGAACTCCGCCGGAAATCTTTCCTTCGCGGTCGCGGATGGGAGCAGCGCTGTCGGCGATATGATAGCGTTTTCCTGTCCGGGAAATCAGGTCGGTATGGTTGGCCAGCTCGACGATTTTCCCTTCGCGCAAGGCGCGGGACAACGGGGATTCGATAGGTTTCTCATCCCGGTAGCTGATGATATTGAAGACCTCTTTCAGTTTCAGCCCTGTGACTTCCTGCTGTGAATAACCGGTCAGGGCTGCCGCAACCGGGTTGATGAACGTGATCCGTTCCTCCTCGTCGGTGGCGATTACGGCATCGCCGATGGAGTGCAGTGTCAGGCGGAACCGTTCCGCCATCAGCGCCATCTGGCGGTGTGCTTCGCGCAGTTCTGTGACATCGACCGAGACGCAGACGACCGCTTTCGCATGAAACAGGGAGTCGTCATTCAGCGGAAGCAGTGTAAGCTGTCGGTCACGGTTGCCTGAATGGTAGTCCAGACGGATTCTGTCGCTGCTGCCGTTGATCAGTTCGGGAATTGCATCCTGAATCCGCTTCGCAAGACTGTTCAGCTGACCGAGATGGGCGAGTTCCTGCGGCACTGTTTCATCAGGGTCCGGGATATGAGAAAACAACACTTTTCCGGATAGATCCATTACCGCCACGCGGACCGGCAGCTTGTCGAACAGTCCCTTGATCTGCCGTGTCATGCGCTTGTAATAATAAATCCGGAAGACCGTGCTCTGAAACAGCAGCAGAATGAGGATGCCGCAGATCAGGAGTTCGACCCAGTGTTTCCGGAAAAAATTTTCCGGGACATTGAGCAGTTCCATGTCTTTCGGCAGGTCCGCCCGGTGAATGCCGTAGCGCGACAGGGCTTTGTAGTCGAGAACCTTGCGCGACGGGATGTTCTGGATAGGAATGGAAGATGCTTTTTCCCCGCTGAAGATACGTTCCGCTATTTCTGCGCCGCGAGTTCCCAGATCACGGCCTGAAATGAGGATTCCTCCGACGGCACCGTTATCCAGCTGATTCCAGTGGCGGCCAAGGATCATTCCCTTGAATTTTCCCGACAGATTGCGGAGAACCCTGTTCGCATCGGAGAATTCTTCTTTGACACTGCTCCATGAGTAGAAGAAGAGCAGTGTGTCTTCCGGCATTTCCCGCAGTTTTCCTTCCAGTTCTTTCAGGGAATGTTTCGTGCCGCTGAATATTTCGAGCTGAATCTGAGGCGCGATTGCGGTGTTTTCCTGCAGGCGTTTCTGGAATTCTCTTGCTTCCGCGGAGGCGCCTATCATGATCACGGCACGGCGTGCCTGCGGTTTCAGCTGCATGCCGAATTTTATGACTGAATAGGGCTGGAGCATGGAAACGACGCCTGTCATCGGCATGTCCGGGGGACGCTTTCCCAGCAGGTCGCCGAGATAATTGATAATCAGGAGCGGTGTTTCGCCGGATGCCGTTAATTCTCTGTTGAAAAACAGATCCGTTGCATCATTTCCGCTGGTGATGATCAGGTCATAGCGGTTGTTTTTCAGAAGTTTCCGTATCTGTTCCACTGCTTGTTGTGAAGGCTTGACATCCAGTGTCCCCTTGACGTCCAGCTCCTGGTTTTCGTAATGTGCATTGATTCCTTTCTTGGAGAGATATTCCTGAAAGCCCGCATTCAGTTCTCTGGTCCAGGGGTCAATGGAACTGTAACTGTTGATGATCAGGATGCGTTTCGGCGGCGTCGTTGCGCCGGTGAGCGGCAGGAAATGGAAAAAAAGCGGAAATACAAGCAGTCGTAACAGATTTCCGGCAGATACCGGAAAAAATGATTTCCGGTTTTTTCTCCGACTGCCGCAAATAAAAGAACGGAATATCCCAAATGTATGTTTCATGGCGGATTACTCTATCCCTGGCTGTATCTTTAATATAATTTTGTTTCATGAGCATATAAATAACATATAAAAATAACGTATCTTATGAAAAAAATCAAGATTTGTTGGAAATAAAATATGAAATCCATACGCGGGAGTGAGCCCGATACGGGCTGTAAAATGAAAAAAGATCCGGAGAGAAAACTCACCCGGATCTTTGCTGTCAGGTTTTCAGAACAGTTTATTTGATTTCGAGAGAAATGTCCTTGACTTCAGCCGTTGCGTTTTTGTTGCCCCAGTTGACAAGCATGATTACCTGCACTTTAGCGGCTCCCGGCGCAAACTTCACAGAGTTGAAACCGCTTTTGGCAATATCCTTTGCGGAACCGGAGAATGTTTTCCAGCTGCCGGTCAACTGTCCGTGTCCGCCGGTGTACATGTAACCGCCGTTGTTATGCTGACGGACCTTGGTGCCGGCGGGAAGGTCGACAAGGAGAGGTTTGGAAAGTGTGAGAATCCAGGCTTCCCCTTCCTGTTTTACCTCTTTTACCGGGCACTGTGCGATGTTGAAATTGGGAAGATCGCTGAAAGACGGATCGGTGTTGTATGCAAATCCGCACCATGGTGTGGTTTTCCATTTGGCTCCGTTTTTGACTTTGATGCTCGTGTCGCCTTTCTTTGCGGGGGCGACAAGTTCCGTATCGGTCTGTGCTATGACCGCAGTTGCGATGCAGGGAATGTTTCTGCCGTTTTTATCGAATTGGTTGAATCCGAAATAAAACATGGATTTTTCCGTGCCGTCCGTCTTTGCCGTCGCTTTGAGAACATAAGTCTTGGAAGGATCGACATCGAATTTCCTGACCGTCATCATACTGGTCGATCCGGTCACTTTGAATGCGCCGTTCGCCATGGTGACATTCTGTTTCAGCTGGCAGTTCCAGTCTGCAAGCGCATTGAGTGTCGTTGTCTGTGCCGCGAGAGTGCCCGCTGCGAGTACCGTGAGCGCTCCCAGCATTCCTTTGATTGCCATTGTGTTCATTGCAGTTCTTCCTTTGTGATTGTTTTAATTGATAAAACGGGCTTCTTGTGATGATAATAACATGAATGCAGGATTTTTGCAAGATGCCGCAATCCTCTTTCCCTGATAAAAAATGTTGTTTTGAGGAATTTTTTCACCGTTATGAACCCGGCGGAGTAATTTTTCAGTATAGCGATATAGTCTTGAACTGGAAAACAATCCCTCTTTTCTGTCCTTTGGACCCTCTCCTGTCTATCCCGTATCTCTTTTCATCTTGCAACTTTGCCTTGCATGTGTTAAATTTTATCCCCGGCTCCGATTTGTGGTATTCTTCAGGCTCTGGTAGGCCTCGCTAGGACAACAAATTGTGAGCCGCTCTTTTTTCCGCTTGCAAGTTTCCATGAAGTATGCTACATTTCCTGAAAATTTAAGAAAAAACAGGAGATATTACCCGAATCATAGAAAATAACAGAAAAAACAATTTGAATCATACCTTTCCGGTATTGCGTTACAGTTAAACTACCAATAAAAAATGAAAAGCGCAATATCGGAGTCGTGCTTTGCGGCTCCGATTTGCTGTTTTTCAAGGGTTTTGGTAGACCTGACTGTAGCGGCAAATTGTGAGCCGCTCTTTTTTTTGCTTGCAAGTTTCCATGAAGTATGCTACATTTCCTGAAAATTTAAGAAAAAACAGGAGATATTACCCGAATCATAGAAAAATAACAGAAAAAACAATTTGAATCATACCTTTCCGGTATTGTAATCTTAATAAAACTACCAGAGAATTACAGGAGAATACAATACTGGGGCTGTGCTTTGCGGCTCCGGTTTATTGTTCTCCTGAGGCTCTGGTAGGCCTTATTAAGACAACAAATTGTGAGCCGCTCTTTTTTTTGCGGCAGAAAGGAACACAATGAAGGTCACACCAGAAATCCTGAAAGCCCTGAACCGTGCGAAAGATTATTATGGCAACACCACGCAGCTGGCGAAACATCTCGGCATTGCACACAGTACGATTTTATTCTGGTTCAGCGGGAAGACAAAAAATATCAGCGGACAGCTCTGGTGCAGGCTTCTGAAAGAGGAACTGGTTCCTTTCATGGTGGATTCAGGCGGAAAAAGAAAAGAGCAGGGGCGGAAAGCGGTTTATTGTGTTACCTGCACTCAATTCATGCAGTTTGACCCTACGATGGAATCTCCTTGCCGTTTTGCGGAAAAACATGGTTCGGCAATTGATTTTTCGGGGGATTCATACCCTCCTGTCGGGTTGGCTTTGAAGCGGAAGAATGTGTGAGCATTCTTCTCGGGTCAAGGGCTTTGCCCTTGTCGTGGTCCAGCGGCGAACCGCTGGTCGCGCAACGCGCGAAATCTCCGCCCGGAGCGGTCCAAACCGCTCACTGGCGAGAACTTTTCTTCTGAAAAGTTCGAGAGCTCCGGGCGCTCTCCTGTGGTCATGCATTTCCGGCGGCTCTCGAAGCTCCGCTTCTCGTCCTTGAGCGAGTGGAACCGCCGCCGGAGAGATTTCGCCTCCGGCGACCAACTTATGCAGTTGGATCGCAGCAGGTCAACGACCTGCACCATACGATTTCGGGCTTTCGTTATTGGTTTTGGCTTTCTGATACCCCACTGTTTACGGC
>DXVA01000022.1 GCA_019408975.1 Lentisphaeria bacterium
GCGTTCAGGGTGTGCCCAAACCGATCATCACCCTGCTCGGCAGACTCCAGTTCCGTTTCAGCTTCTCGCAGAACGTGCTCAAACATTCCATCGAAACCGCCGCGTTCATGGGCACCATCGCCGCGGAACTCGGGCTCGATGAGCAGAAAGCGCGCAGGATCGGGCTCTTCCACGATATCGGAAAAGCCGTCGACCATGAAATCGAAGGCACCCACGCCGCGATCGGTGCGGACATTCTCCGCAAGCACAACGAAGCCAAGGATGTCATCAACGCGGTCGCCGCGCACCATGAGGAGGTGGAAGGCACCTCGATTTACGCGGCTCTTGCCAATGCCTGCGATGCTCTCAGCGCCTCGCGCCCCGGCGCCAGAAGCGAAACGACGGAACTGTATCTCAAGCGTCTTGAACAACTTGAAAATATCGCCAATGAGTTCACCGGCGTGGAATCCTGTTTTGCACTCCAGGCAGGCAGAGAGATTCGCGTAGTGGTCCAGCCGGAAAAAATTTCCGAGGCGCAGGCGCAGGTACTCAGCCGCGACATCTGCTGCAGAATCGAAAAAGAAATGAACTACCCGGGTCAGATCAAGGTCACGGTCATCCGCGAGACCCGTTCCGTGGATTATGCGAAATGACGATTCCGGAGACAGTCGGATGAGCAATGCGGATTTCGATGTCCTGAAAAACCGGTTCCGGGAGTATGCGGTTTCATTCGCAGACTCGCCGGACAAGGTTCCGCAGGCGATGCAGCTCAAGATCGGGCACACGTTCGACGTATGCTCGATCACCGATTATATCACGGAAAAGGAACATGCCGCATTCGATGTGCGCGGCAGATATCTTGCCCGCCTCGCGGCGCTGTTCCATGACGTATCCCGGTTCAAACAATACAAAGAGTTCCAGACGTTCCGCGACGCAGATTCATTCGACCACGGGGAGATGAGCGCGGAAATTTTTCTGCGTGACTTTCCAATGGAAAATCTTACGCAGGAAGAAAGAGACCTCGTCGCAACAGCGATCCGTTTCCATAACAGAAGAGTGCTGCCGCCGGGCATCTCCCCGGAAGTTCTGCCGTTTGCGGAACTGACAAGGGATGCGGACAAGCTTTCCATCATCAAGATCATCAACAACTTCCTCGCAACTCCGGCGGAATATCAGGAGGCGGCGGTCAAGATCGGCATGGAGGAGACTCCCGGCTTTACGGAAGAACTTGCACGCGCGGCAATCGCGGGAAAACAGATCGCGCATTCCGACATGCGGAACCTGAACGATTTCAAACTTTCGATTTTCGCGTGGGCGCAGGACATCAATTTTTCCGCCGCGGCGGAATATGTGCTAGAGAAACGTCTTTACGAAACACTCCGGACTTTTCTGCCGGATGACCGCCTGATGGATGAACTTCTGTCCGTCAGCCTTGCCCGTCTGGCAGAAAAAGCGCAAAAGGAGGATTGACACATGCCCCTGCTTCACGTGGAACATCTGAAAAAATACTATCCGGTGCCGTCGCCGCTGTTCGCGCCGAAACGCTGCGTCAAGGCGGTTGACGATGTTTCCTTTGAACTGAATGCAGGTGAAACACTCGGGCTGGTCGGAGAAAGCGGGTGCGGCAAGAGCACGATGGCGCGCCTGCTGATGCGCCTCGAAAACCCGACGGACGGCTCCATCCTTCTGAACGGAATGGATCTGTGCGCGGTCAAAGGCGAGAAACTGCGCCGGATGCGCGGGAATTTCCAGATGATCTTTCAGGACCCCTACGGTTCGCTGAACCCGCGTATGAGCGTTTACTCCACAATCGAGGAGGCATTGAAGCTTCATACGAAGTTGAATCCGAAAGAACGTGCGGAACGCATTTCCGAACTGCTTTCTCTGGTTGGTTTGAAACCGGAATATGCAAGGAGATATCCGCATCAGTTCAGCGGCGGACAACGCCAGAGAATCGGGATTGCGCGCGCGCTGGCGGTCGACCCGCAGTTCATCGTGGCGGACGAACCGGTTTCCGCGCTGGATGTCAGCGTCCAGTCCCAGATCGTGAATCTGCTTCAGGATATCCAGAAACAGACGCAGGTCGCGTTTCTGTTCATTGCCCATGACCTTGCGATCGTGGAACATATCAGCCACCGGATCATGGTGATGTATCTCGGCAGACTGGCGGAAACGGGACCGGCTCGGGAATTGTGTTCCAAACCGGCGCATCCTTATACGAAAGCGCTCCTCTCCTCGGTGCCGTCACTTGACCCGAAACATAAAATCGGCAGAATTGTCCTCAAGGGCGACGTCCCCTCCCCGCTCGACCCGCCGAAAGGTTGCCGTTTTCATCCCCGCTGCCCGATGAAGCAGCCTGTATGCGAAATGGAGGAACCTCTCCTGCGGCAGGTTCCCGGTGCCTCCCTCGGTCATTGCAGCGCCTGTCATTTCGCGGAAAAAGTCGCATCGCTTTGAACCGTCCGGATTTTTTATGAAAAAAATGGATTTTTTCCCGAACCCGCATTTAACTCCGTGTCAAATAAAAACTTAGGCATCCGCATTTTTTCTGCTAAACACTTTTACTAAACAGGTTACAGAAGAAATCCCGGTTTTCTTTTCTCCGAAAAAGGTGTAAATTACTGCTTCTGGTCCATTTTCCGAAACAGGGATCATGTTCTGCAACTGAAAGAACGGAGGTTGAATCCATATGTGTGGAATCGTTGCTTATACCGGTATGCGGCCCGCCGCAAGAGTCCTCATCGACGGCTTGAAACGACTTGAATACAGGGGATACGACTCCTCCGGCATTGCCGTATGCTCCGGCGGTGATATGCAGTGCGTGAAAAGCATCGGCAAAGTGAAAGCACTGGAAAATACCGTCCGCAGTTCCGTTCCGGAGCTCCTCGACGCAGTTGGATGCGGCATTGCGCATACCCGCTGGGCAACTCACGGAGAACCCTCGGATCTCAATGCACATCCGCATTGTGATTCCAAAGGAGAGTTTTACATCGTCCACAACGGCATCATCGACAATTACCAGACTCTGCGGAAACGTCTTGAAGAACAGGGCTGCGTCTTCCGGTCCGTGACGGACAGCGAGGTCATCGCGCATCTGATCGCAAAACTCTATCAGGGTGATCTGGTGCAGGCGGTCGCGGCGGCGGTCCGCAAGCTCTCCGGGACTTACGGAATCGCTGCCGTCAGTTCGCATCATCCGGGAATGATCGCGGCGGCGCGCAAAGGCAGCCCGCTGGTGATCGGGCTCGGGACAAACGAAAACATCGCCGCAAGCGACCTTGCCGCAATCCTGCCATACACACGGCAGGTCATGTACCTGAACGACGGCGACATCGCCGCAATCACTGCGGACATGGTGGAAGTCCGCAGCATTGAAAATGTGCCGCTGGAACGTGAAATCACCAGAATTGACTGGGACGCGGACGCCGCTGAAAAGGGCAATTATCCGCACTTCATGCTCAAGGAGATTTTCGAACAGCCGGAGACGATTGAAAATGCAATCCGAGGACGTCTTGACCATGAGATGAAAACGGCAATCCTGTCCGGTTTGAACTTGACGCCAAGTGAACTCGCGCAGATCAGCCGCATTGTAATTGCCGGATGCGGCAGCAGTATGCACGCGGGACTTCTGGGAGAATACTTTTTTGAAGACATTGCCGGGATTCCGGCGGAAGTCGAACAGGCGGCGGAATTCCGCTACCGCAATCCGATCATCGAACCTCATACCATGGTGCTTCCGATCAGCCAGTCAGGGGAAACCGCCGATACGATCGCCGCAGTGCGCGAAGCAACCGCCAAAGGGGCAATCGTGGCGGCGCTCTGCAACGTCGTCGGTTCAACCGTTGCACGCGAAGCGGGACGTGGCGTTTACCTTCATGCGGGACCGGAGATCAGCGTCGCTTCGACCAAAGCGTTCACCAGCCAGGTGACGGTTCTGCTCCTGCTCGCACTGATGCTCGGCAGGAACCGCCGAATGGACCGGACAGACGGCGCGCGCCTGATTTCCGAAATCGAGGCGCTGCCCGGCATGATCCGCAAAGTTCTGGAACAGGCGCCCCGGATCAAAGAAATCGCCGGACGCTATGCACGGTACAACGACTTTTTCTTCATCGGCAGAGGAAGTCTGTACCCGGCGGCTCTGGAAGGCGCGCTCAAACTCAAGGAAATCTCCTATGTCCACGCGGAAGGCTATCATGCCGCCGAGCTCAAACACGGTCCCATCGCGCTTCTTGATGAGGAACATCCGGTCATTGCGCTGGCGAACGATATCCCGGGAAAAGATAAAATGTTTGGAAATATTCAGGAATGCAGAGCACGCAAAGCTCCGGTAATTGCGGTCGTCACCGAAGGCGATGGAGAGGCGGACGCAATTGCCGGAGATGTCATCAGGCTGCCGGAATGTTCACGTTTCGCAGCAGCTCTGCCGACAGTCGTCGCCCTGCAGCTCCTGGCTTATTATATCGCCGCCGCACGCGGCTGTGAAATCGACCAGCCGCGCAATCTGGCAAAAAGCGTGACGGTGGAATAAGCGGGACGCCTTCCGGGGAATTCGTTTACAGCTCACCGCAGAGTTTCATGTGGAGAAGCGGAAACGGATTCCCCTGTCCGTCCAGCTCTGAACGGGCATAAACCGAAAAGCCGGCGCGTTCATAAAATTTCCGCGCATGGGGATTCTGTTCATTCACGTCAACACGGGAAACCTTCAAGCAGTCAACGGCATGGCGGATCATCCTTTTCCCGTATCCGCGCCCCCTCCACGCGGAAGCAAGAAACAGCATCTCAAGCATACTTCCGTCCACTCCCATGAAACCGATAATTTTTCCATCATGGAAAAGACCGAACAGTTCCGGAACAGCCCGCAAAGCCGCCAATGCCACCGGTTTCAGATTCTCAATATCCTGTGCGGTGAGAAAATCATGAGAAGAGCGGACGGAATCTTCCCAGACAGTCAGCAATGCCGGAATAAACTCATCTCTAGAGTGCGAAATATCAGCGATCCAGCTCATTGAAACGCTCCGTTCCCCACCATGACGGCATCAGTTCTCCCAGTTTCACGGTGCGGACGTCAGGATAGGAGACCAGTATTTCCATATCACTGCTTCTCGGGTCCAGCTGCATCAGAAACTCGCGGCAGGCTCCACAGGGCATTCCGGGAGAGCCGTCCCCCATAAGACAGGCAAGTTTCACGATCCGCTGTTCCCCGCCGGTGATCATGGATGCAACCGCATTGCGTTCCGCGCACATTCCAAGAGAACACGCAGTATCAATGCAGACTCCGGCATAGACATTTCCGCCGTCCGTCAGAAGCGCCGCCGCGACACCGCCGGCGTCGATGAAAGGGGAAATAGTCCGTGGATGAAGTTTCGCCTTCGCCGCCGTCACAAGAAAATCCCAGTCATTCTGCGTTTCCGCGCAATAAATCCGCGAGGAACTGCCGAAGGGGTCCGAAGACATGCCGAGATACCCGAACCCGTATTTTTCATAATAGCCGGCATGGTCGGTGCAGAGATAGATTTTCCGGTAGCCGAGACGCGCCGCCTCATTCCTGACATGAGCGATCAAACGCGCGCCGTAAGCGTGTCCGCGGTATGCCTCCTCAATATAAAGAGCGCAAAACCACGGACAAAGGTCGCCGCGCGCTGTAAAATCACTGATGATCAACCCCGCGCCGCCGATGATTTCACCGTTTTCATCGAGGAGCAGATACCATTGCGGCAGCGGGGAATCCGAGTTCAGGCACGCGGTCATGCAATCCCGGTAAAGCGCCTCATTCCGCCAGCGGGCGGAAAAATACCGGACAAAACGTTCCAGCTCCTGCGGAGTCTCCCGCAAAGATAAAATTTTCAAAGCATGTTCCTCCATCATACTCTCCCTGAATTTTTCACAGTCGCCGGGATTCAAGCCAATATTGCGCACGCCGGAATCGATGTCAAGCGCACACCGGATCAAATCACGCCATTTTCCCGGCAGGTGCTTCAATCCCCAGAATCCGCCCTCATGTTTTGAGAGAACTTGTCCCTCTCTCGCAAACGCGCCGTAACGGCAGAGATTCAGTATTCCCGAAGCATCCCTGCCTCCCTCCGCGGCATTCCGGCGGATGCTGTCAAGAAAAGCCCCATACGGCACTTCTCCGAATACCCGGCCCACCGGTGCGCCGCACAATACGACGCCCTTTCTCCTGATCACCTCGAAATATGCGGCAAGATCGGGATCGGCACCGTTCATCCCCGCAAGATATTCCTCCGGATTCCGGCGGTACCGCTCCCTGTGCATATCGGAATAATGAAGCAGGAAAGGAACCGGATGCCGGACATGGCGGCACTCCGTTTCCAGCACGACGCTCATCTCCAGCCCTTTGGGCGGAGCGGATTCGCTGAGCCGGAGAATCAAATCCATCAGCCGCCGTTTAACCCCGTACGGCAAATCCTCTTTCACGACAATCAGAAAGTCGATATCGCTCTTTTCCCACCGGAAACAGCCGAATGCGACAGATCCATGCAGGTAGACTCCCGTCAGATTCTCCCCCAGCAGACACAGACATCCTGCCTTGATTTCCGCCAGCAGCGGGGAAAGCGGGCCGGCATTCATAATACGCCTCAAAACAATGGATCAGCGCAGTGAATTGACAAGATCCACGATTTTCTGCGGTTCGGCAACACCGATCATCATGATTTCGGTACCGCCCGTTGCCGCCGTGCCGATCGCCACATTACCGAGCCCGAACAGGCGCTGAAGCATCCCCTGCGACATGGAGGCGCCCCGCATATCCTTGATCCAGATTTCATTCTGCTCCCTGGACAACCAGCCGCTTGTAATGATGATGCGCCTGTTTGTTATCGTATATGAAGTCCGATGAATCTTGATCCACACATTAATGAGAATGAAAACGCCGATCAGAAACACAGGGATCAGAATGATCCCGATGATGATGTCAGCCAGATAATTCAACGTAGCCGGATGACATGCCTGCAAAGTCTCCTCCGGTTCATTGCTTTCCACCGCAGGAACAGAGGACGGCGCAGATGCAAATGAGGACATCTTCAGTCCTGCGCCGCAGTGCGGGCAGAACAGCGCCCGTTTGGAAATACTCGCAAAACAGTCCGGACACTCTGTCAGGTTCGGATTTTTAATTTCAAAATCATTTCCGCAGGCTGAACACGTTGTCTGCCTGCCGACATACTTTGCCTCGACTTCAAAAGCCGCATTGCAGTTCGGACACTCAATTTTCATGGAACTCTCTCCTTTTTTATCTGATATTTTTAAGCATATCACAAAAAAATCAGATATCAAACGGAAATCAGAAAACAATCCGTCTTTTATAAAAAAACTAAAGCATACAGGGCAGTGTCCGCCGCGACTCAGGAAAAAGGCTCAGACATTCTTCCGCAGGAACGAAAATCTGCACGATTATCTTTCCGCGATGCAAAACATCGCATATCAAACCAATTTTCTTCAATGAAAAAGCCGGGATGTTTCACCCGGCTCCTTGAGAATCACTTCCTGTCAGGAAAACTCAATCGTTCTCATGATATTCCTGAAGCGACTTCGGGGACGCATCCTTGTTGTGAAGGACTGCCTGAATCCCTTTGACGGTGGCATTCGCCGCGGCGATTGTCGTCATATAGGGAATCTTGTGCTGAGTCGCCATCATGCGGATGTAGCTGTCGCTGGTCTTGCCCTCCCTGCCGACAGGGGTATTGAAGATCAGGTTCAACTGCTTGTTCTTGATCATGTCGCCGATGTTCGGACGTCCTTCCAGCAGCTTCTTGACATGGGTGTTCGGAATTCCGTTTTCCGTCAGGAACTTGCTGGTGCCTTCCGTAGCGAAGATCTCGAATCCGAGCTCATGGATATGCTGCGCGATCGGAAGCAGATACTTGCGCTCGCGTCTTGCAACGGAAATCAGGACCCTGCCGCTGGTCGGGAGCTTGAATCCGGCGGCTTCCTCGGCTTTGTAATAGGCGAGCCCGAAGCTCTCCGCCAACCCCATGACTTCACCGGTCGCACGCATTTCCGGTCCGAGTACGGGGTCCACTTCCGGGAACATGTTGAACGGGAATACCGCCTCTTTCACACCGTAGAAACCATCGCAGGCGACCTTGATCGTGCCGAGTTCACCGAGCTTCTTCCCAAGCATGAGCTGCGTCGCAAGTTTCGCCAGCGGCACGCCCGTGACTTTGGAAATCACCGGCACCGTTCTGGAGGCGCGCGGATTCGCTTCGATGATATAAACCTTATCCTCGCAGATCGCATACTGGACGTTCATAATGCCCATGACCTTGAAATCCAGCGCAATCGCCGCGGTATATTTGCGGATCGTCTCCTGGTGTTTCTCCGGGATCGTAACCGGAGGAATCACGCAGGCGGAATCGCCGGAGTGAATGCCGGCAAGCTCGATATGCTCCATGATCGAAGCAACGAACGTATCGGTGCCGTCGGAAACCGCGTCGACTTCGCATTCGATGGCGTTGTCGAGGAAGCGGTCGATCAGCATCGGGAATTCGGGGCTGACCTGAAGCGACTCCACCGCGTATTTCTTCAACATCTCCTCGTCATAAATCACTTCCATGCCGCGCCCGCCGAGAACGAATGAAGGACGCACCATCACAGGGTAGCCGATCTTCGCGGCAAGAGCGACAGCCTGATCGAGAGAACGGGCGCACCCGCTTTCCGGCTGGGGAATGCCCAGTTTGATCATGCGCTCACGGAAATATTCACGGTCTTCGGCAAGACGGATTCCCTCCGGCTGCGTGCCGATGATGTTCACGCCGTTGTCCTTGAGCTCCTGCGCGAGATTCAGCGGAGTCTGTCCGCCGAACTGGACGATCACACCGTCCGGTTTTTCCTTGTCGTAAATGGCAAGCACGTCTTCGACAGTCAGCGGCTCGAAATAGAGCTTGTTGCTGGTGT
Organism: Lentisphaeria bacterium; assembly: GCA_019408975.1. Lineage (GTDB taxonomy): Bacteria > Verrucomicrobiota > Lentisphaeria > Victivallales > UBA1829 > UBA11452. The sequence goes on from DXVA01000022.1 coordinate 8,890, forward strand.
CATAGTCCGTGGAAACCGTTTCCGGATTACAGTTGACCATGATGGATTCATAATCATTGTCACGCAGAGTGAATGCCGCATGGACACAGGTATAATCGAATTCGATGCCCTGCCCGATCCGGTTCGGACCGCCTCCGAGCACCATGATCTTGCGATGGCTGGAAACCGGAACATCGTCCTGCGCTTCCAGAGCGTAGGTGGAGTAGTAGTAAGCCGCATTTTCGACTCCGCTGACCTTGAGTTCCTGGAATTTGGCGTGCATTCCCATGGCTTTGCGACGCTCGCGGACATCTTTTTCCGTCGTATTGAAGAGCTTGGCAAGATATTTGTCGGAGAAGCCGAACAGTTTGGCTTTCCGCAACAGTTCATCGGGAAGACTCGGGAACGCATATTTGGAAAGTTCGATCTCACAGTCCGCGATCTCGCGCATCTGTTCGATGAAGTAGGGCGTAATGGAAGTCATCCTGATGATCTCCTCCACGCTCATTCCTTTGAGCATCGCCTCATAGATCAGGAAGAAACGTTCATTGGTCGGGCTGACCAGGCGCGCCTTGAGTTCATCAAGGGAAAGAGCCTGGAACTTCTTGACCTGTCCGAGTCCGGAACGGCCGATCTCAAGGGAACGGATCGCTTTCTGGAACGCCTCCTTGAAGTTCTTGCCGATGGACATCACTTCTCCGACCGCCTTCATCTGCGTGCCGAGAGTCGTCTTTGCCTGCGGGAACTTCTCAAACGCCCAGCGCGCGAATTTCACGACGACGTAATCGCCGTAAGGCTCGTATTTTTCAAGCGTTCCCTTGCGCCAGTAGGGTATTTCGTCCAGCGTCATGCCCGTGGCAAGAAGCGTGGAAACATGTGCAATCGGGAAACCGGTCGCTTTGGAAGCAAGCGCGGAAGAACGGGAGGTTCTGGGATTGATTTCGATCACGACAATCCGGTTGTCTTCGCGGTTGTGCGCGAACTGAACGTTGGTTCCGCCCGTCACGCCGACCGCATCCACAATCCGGTAGGCATAATCCTGCAGACGCTCCTGAACTTCCTTCGGGACGGTCAGCATCGGAGCGACACAGAAACTGTCTCCGGTATGCACGCCCATCGGATCGACATTTTCAATGAAACAGACGGTGATCTTCTGCCCCTTGGCGTCGCGGACCACTTCCAGCTCCAGCTCCTCCCAGCCGAGCACGCACTCTTCCACGAGCACCTGCCCGATCAGGCTGGCGGCAAGCCCGCGCGTCATGACCTGGCGGAGCTCCTCCACGTTATAGACGATACCGCCGCCGGTTCCGCCCATCGTATAGGCAGGGCGGAGCACCACGGGATAACCGAGTTTGTCTGCAATGGCTTCCGCCTCTTCCACCGTGTAGGATGGCTCGGAGTGCGGAACGGGAACACCGAGAGCCGCCATGGTCTTTTTGAATTCGATGCGGTCTTCACCACGCTTGATCGCGTCAAGATCGACGCCGATCACCTTCACATTGTATTTGGCGAGGATGCCCTTTTCATGAAGTTCGGAAGAAAGGTTGAGTGCAGTCTGTCCGCCGAGGTTCGGCAGGAGCGCATCGGGCTTTTCCTTGGCGATGATCTGTTCAAGGCGCTGTGCGGTAAGAGGCTCGATGTAGGTGTGGTCCGCCATGCCGGGGTCCGTCATGATGGTGGCGGGATTGGAGTTGACCAGAACGATCTCGTATCCGGCCCCTCTGAGCGCCTTGCATGCCTGGGTCCCCGAATAATCGAATTCACATGCCTGTCCGATAATGATCGGGCCGGAACCGATGATCAGGATCTTTTTGATGTCCGTGCGTTTTGTCATCTGCTTGACTGCATCCTTTCTCTCTCTTGAATATGTAAGGTTATCTGAAATAATGACGTAAACAAAATATGATAATATCGCCTTGAAACAGCAATTTTTCAAGTTTTCCGTCCATGTTTTTACGATAAAAATATCTTGCTGAATATGAGGCGGTATGCACGTATTTGCAGAAGTGAGGGCTTTCCATGCTGGTAAATCGCAAATTCCGGTGTATATTTCTTCCCAGAACGTTTATTTGAAGGATTCCGATCTGATATGGGACATACAAAAAAAGCAAAAAATACATTCCTGATGGAAGTGGAATACCGTCTGTTTCTGCTGATTCCGCTCCTGATCCGCGCTTTGAGCCTGAAACACGCCTATGCGCTGGCAAAAGTCTGTGCGCAGCTCTTTTACATGGCGGATTTCAAGCATCGCAAACGCGCCGTCACTCATATTCTTCACAGCGGAATACGAACCACGCTCCCCGAAGCAAAAGCGCTTGCCAGAGCGAATTTCCTTCACATGCTGAAAGTCTTTATCGAAGTCGTAAAATGCGATCAGATCGTCACAGAGGAAAATTATCACGAACATTTCCGCTACGAATCCGATTCACCCGAACTGGACAAGATGATCGATCCGGAACATCCGGTCACAGCGATCCTTGCTTCAGCGCACCTCGGCAACTGGGAACTCGCCGGCAATATCTACACTCTGATGTCCGGTCAGAATCTTTGTTCGATCATGCGCCCGCTGGCAAATCAGAAGCTGGGAGAATATTTCTACACGCACCGCATGAGCAAAAAACATACGACCGTATCCAAAGAAAAAGGAATCCGCCCGCTGCTCGCCGCGCTGAACCGGGGTGATTCCATCGCCATCGTCTCCGACCAGCACGCCAGCAGCCGCGAGGGAGTTGAAATCACATTCTTCGGGCATCCGGCACGGGCGCATATGTCCGTCGCACTGCTCCATTTGAAGACCGGGCATCCGATTCTGCCGATCCTTGCCGTGCGCGAGGACGACAACTATCACTTCAAGCTTACGGGAACCGCGCCGATCCGTTACACCCCGACCGGAGACAAGGAGCATGACATCCGGGAGATCACCCAGCTCTATTCCAATGCGTTCGAGGAGCTGATCCGCAAATATCCCGATCAGTGGCTCTGGGCACACCGCCGCTGGCTCGACTGCAACAGAAACAATCAGAAAAAGGATGATGCAAATGATAAAAAAACCGGTCACTGACTTTGACTCGCGCAGGATTCTGGTATCCCCGTCCCTGCTTGCCGCCGACTTCGCCAACCTTGCCGGCGAAATCAAACGTGTGGAAACAGCCGGCGCGGATCTGCTGCATCTCGACATCATGGACGGGCATTTCGTCCCGAATCTCACCATGGGGCCGCCCGTCATCGCGGCGATACGCAAACACTCCATGCTGACTTTCGACACCCATCTGATGATCACCAATCCGATCAGGTATATCAAACCTTTTTCCAAAGCCGGCGCAGATCATATCACGTTTCATCTGGAGTCCGACGACGACCCGAATGAAACGATCAGAGCGATCCGCGAGGAGGGCTGCTCCGTGGGAATCTCCCTCAAGCCCGCGACTCCGGCGTCCGCGCTCGTCAACTACATCGACAAAATCGACCTCGTGCTCGTCATGACGGTAGAGCCGGGATTCGGCGGACAGTCGTTCATGGCGGATATGATTCCGAAAGTCGCGGAAATCCGCGAACTGGCGGAAAAGCTCAACCCGAAGCTCCATATCGAAGTGGACGGCGGAATCGACGGCGAGACCGTCAAGCAGATTGTCCCCGCCGGAGCCAACATGCTGGTTGCGGGAACTGCGGTCTTCCGTGCCGAAGACGGAGCTCAGGCGGCAATCGAGCGTCTGCACAACGCCCAGAAGCTGCTGCCGGTTCACTGAATTCCTCATGAAGCATCTCTATTTTTTCAGAGACTACCTGACGGAACATTACGGAAAGGCGCTCCAGCGGATTCCATTCGACCTGGGTTTGTCCTGCCCGCACAGGAAACCGGACGGTTCCGGCGGGTGCGCTTTCTGTGCGGAAAACGGTTCCGCCGCGCGTCACCTGTCCCCGGACATGAGCATTGCGAAACAGGCGGAGCGCGGCATACGCTATGTCAAAGAGCGTTACGGGGCGGATGCGCCGTATCTCGCCTATTTCCAATCCTTTACCAACACCTATGCGGATATTGAGACATTGAAGCGCCTTTATGAGGAGGCGCTTTCCACTGCGGACTATAAAATCGTGATCATCGCAACCCGCCCGGACTGCCTGAATGAAGAATGCGTGGAATATCTCGCCTCCCTGAAAAACAGATATGAGGTCTGGGTTGAACTTGGAGTTCAGAGTGCCAATGACGCCACGCTGAAAAAGATCAACCGGGGACACGGTTTCGCCGCCGTGGAAGATGCGGTGAAACGGCTCGCCGCACACGGAATCAAAGTCGCCGCACACGTGATTCTCGGACTTCCCGGCGAAGACCGCAAAGACTATCTTGCAACGGCGGAAAAAATCGCCTCCCTCCCCTTTTCCGGCATCAAAGTGCATAATCTGCTGATCCTGAAAGGCACTCCGATGGCGCGGATGCTCAACGACGGGGAAGTGGCGCCGCTCAATGAATACGAGTATGCCGGAGCCCTTGCGGATTTTCTTCTGGTTCTGTCGGAAAAAACGGTCGTGATGCGCCTCAGCGCCGAGGCGGAACACTCGGAAGTGATTGCCCCGAAGTGGTGGATGAAAAAAGGGCAGTTCCTCGAAATGTTCCGGCAGCTGTTCAGGGAACGTGCGGCAGGAAATACAGACGGAATCCGCGCAGTCAGGACGGAAGACGGCTCTTACACGCTGTATCACCCGGAGTACCGCCAGCATTTCCACAGCGTCGCGGGAGCGCGGACGGAATCATGGAAGAAATACATCGAACCCTGCCGGATCGAAGAACGTCTGAAAACGGAAAGCGGAACCGCGGTTCTCGATATCGGTTTCGGTATGGGCTACAATGTCGCCGCACTTGCCGAACTAGCGGAACGGATAGCAGGAGGCAGGCTCCGCGCCGTTTCTCTGGAAATGGACCGCAACACGCTCAGGAACGCGCTTCTGCTGCCGGACTTTCCGCGAAAAGACATTCTGGAAGCGCTTTCCGCCGCGAACTGCTATCAAAGCCCTTATGCGGAGATCACGATGGCGTGGGGCGACGCACGGCAATATGTTTTGAATACGCAGGAAACATTCGATTTTCTGTTTCTCGACGCTTTTTCGCCGGATCAGAATCCGGAACTGTGGACATACGACTTCATCGCCTCGCTGAAACGGCTTCTGAATCCCGGCGGCTGTCTCGCAACCTATTCGTCGGCATATCCGTTTCTCGGAGCCCTGCACCTGAACGGATTTCATATCTTTGAATCCATTCCGTTCGGCAGAAAACGCGGAGGAACCGTCGCCTCCCTGTCCACGCCGGCTCATTTGCCGCCTCTGCGGGAAAAAGAGTTCCTGATCGCCACGAAATCCACGGCGGGAACTCCTTACCATGATCCTGCGCACACCTGGACCCGCCGGGAAATTCTGGAAGACCACGCCCGCAGAGTCGCGGAACGCCGCGCCTCCGGCATCCCGAAATGGTACAAAGGATAAAAAACATCACTCATCAGGAAGAAAAAAAACGGTTATCTTCTGTTTCTTCAGATTGACATTTTCATCAGAAAACAGTAATAATAAACTTTGAACAATAAACATGCGATGGCAAAGGCAGATTCAAAATGACAAAAGAAGAACAGGTAATCCATTATATCGAAGAATATATTCAGACTCATAAGCTGAAAACTGGCGATAAAATACCCTCAGAATATGAGTTGGCAAAACGATGCGGAGTCAACAAGACGACAGCCAATAAAGCGGTCGCCCATTTTGTTCAGCAAGGTATCATCGAACGTCGCGGAGGAGCTGCTGGAAGTGTCATCGCAGTTCTGCCCAGTCTCTGCAAAGGAACACTCGCAGTTCAGACACCACTGATTGCAGGCCTGACCTATGGCGCACGCATTGTCCGCGGTATTCAGGCTGCTGCCATAGAAAATGGATATGCCTTGCAGTATTACGAAGCAGGCAAAAAACAAGAATTACAACTTGAGATGATCCGCTTTTCCGGAGTCAAAGGTCTGCTTTCCCATTGTTCAAAACCAGTATCAGAAAATTATCCCTTGCCAACCGTCTATTTGAGAACCTGTCCGCCGGACTTTCTTTGCAATTTTATCTATACCGATATTTACTCCGGTGCACGGGATCTCACCCGGCTGGTTTATCAGAGGGGCCATCATTTCCCGGTCTTGATCGTGCATGAAAAAGACCATCCGTTTGTCAATGGAGTCCGTGATGAATTGAAAGAGCACGGTATTTCATTAATGGATCACCAGATTTTTGCCATAGGGTCCACACTAAAGTTCAACCCGCTGCTGGTATACAGGGAAATCAATGAGTATTGTCCTCATCATACCGTCATCATGTGCGGTTCAGACAATATTGCAATGCGCCTGCTTCTCTATTTTGAGGAGCAAAGAATTTCCGTTCCGGAGGACGTATCCATCACAGGTTTCGGTTTCATGGAAGAATACCAGCGTTTGCGACCGATTACATCCATGAACCAATTTCCCGAAGATTTCGGTTACTTTGCCTGCAAGGGGTTGATAGAACTCATCGAAGGGCGAAGAAATCACATTGAAACTGCCATCAAGCCTAAACTGGTTAAGGGAGATACCCTTGCTGTTTTGTGTTAATGCCAGCAGAGTAAAAAAACAACTCATTCATTATTTTAGAAAAATTCTGCTCTTTCCCTATTGACAATAATCACATTTTAGTATATAATATATCCAGATATTTCAAAATAGAGCAGAGAAGCAAATAATAAATGAGTCATTAATACATAAAAAAAAGAAAGGAAGAAAAATGAAATTGTCACGTATGCATTTTACATTAATAGAGTTGCTTATAGCAATTTTTATTATTGCCATACTGGCGGCAATGTTGCTTCCGGCTCTCAGAACGGCAAGAGAAAAAGCAAAAACAATCGCATGCACTAACAACTTCCAGCAGGTCGGGAAAGCAGTCCTGTTTTACCTTGGAGATTGGCAAGATTATTATCCTTGTGAGACAGAGACTCCGCAACGAAAAAGAATTCTGAGTTGCTGGGCTGAGGAAAGACTCCTCGCTGACTACCTGAAATGCCCTGAGACCGACCCCTATATTGGTCAGATAGATTCTCTCGGCAAACGTTCCAGATTAGCCTGTCCTTCCGAAAAAACACTGAATACATTAAGTATTGGCCTTAATTATCGTTTTTTCCGCCCTTGGGATTATGACGGCAAACAACCATACACTTATAAAACCAGTCAAATCAAATGGCCGACTAGAACAATGCAGTTTTCCGAAGCCACCGTAAATACGATCAACGGATATTTGAGTTATCGCTATATTCCATCTGCGAGTTCCGGCGAACAGTATGCTTTCCGTCACAACGGCATGATCATAGTATCTTTCCTTGACGGGCACACACAACCATTGAACAGGACACAGTTTCCGCACACTACAAGCGGATATCCCGGATACAATGCCAATGCATGGCAGAGTCTGTTTTGGACACCAGACAGTATACTGGACTTAAATACTTTTTGAAACGCTCTTATAAAAACAAGGAATTTATCATGAAAAAGAACTGTATCATTTCGTATCTTCTGCTTCTTTGTCCGGCTTTTTTTTGCCACAGCCCCGAGTGGGAGAACAAGCCGAAAGATTCCGTGCCGGAAATCTGGCCGTATGAACAACAGGAAAAGGTTCCTGAAGGATTTCAGGAAGATCCCTATCGGGAGACTGCAACCTCACCAATTCCCCTGAGTGCGGAAACCAAGTCAGGAATGATTTTGTTTACACGCGCCCTGACAAGACCGATATGGGCAGAGTCGCTTCCGGCGCCACATGAGCGTTGCAACGAACTTTATGCATGGGGCGCCCCCGGACAGTTTGTGTTGCTGAATTTTGCGGTCTATCCATTGAAGAACTTGAAAAAATTGAAAGTCCGCGTAAAATCTTCACTGCAACCTGAAATTACCAGGATCGGCTATTGGAAAAGTCTCTATCCCAAATATAATTCCTATCAGGAAAGACGATATCGAAGAATACCGGAATACATGATCCCGATGACGGTATGCAACGCAACAGCAAAAGAACCGCAACGCTTTATTCTGAGTTTTCGGATTCCGGAAGTTCGACCGTCAGGAGAAATACAAGGAAAAATTCAGGTGTTTCATGATGGATTCGACAAGGCAGTAATTCTTCCATTCAGGATCACAGTTTTACCGATAAAACTGAAAAAAGATCCGGCAAAGCATTACACTGCATATTATTACGATATACGAGACCAACACTCTGATTTCTACAAAAGAAACAAAAACAATAAGGTTTTGCTGCACAACCTTCAATTAAAGGAATATCATCAGCTTCTGGATTTCGGTTTTACGCGTCCACCAAATATGTTACTGCGTTATGACAGCATCCGTGACAGGCTCTATGTCATGAATGTAAAAGAGATTCTTGCAGAGCTCAAGGAAGCCGGCTTTAATCTTCAGGAGCCTGTAATGCTTTCCGGTTCCGGCGAATACCATTTTCTGGCAAAACATACCGGCAAAAAAATACATCAACATTATTCAGGGATCCCCGATGTTCCGGAATCCTATTTCACGGAAATGAATGAGAAAATCTCCGACTTTCTGAATGAGGCCAGACAAGAACATTATCCGCCGTTGTTATTCAATCCGGTCGATGAACCCAGTTCAGAAAACAAGATATGGCTGAAGCGGTTATATGCTCTTTTCAAAAAACACGGAGTCAGAACCGTATTAACATCCGCTCCCCCTTCTGTCAAACAGGAAATGGATTCTGAAATTGACATTTATTCGGACGGGCATTTCCGCTTTTCCTATAAAAAAGCAACATCCGGCAACAAATCAGAATACTGGGCATATCCAAACAATGTCGCATATCAGATCTGTGATCCCGAGATCATGTGTCGTAACGGTAGAATGACTTACGGTTTCGGATTCTGGAAAAGCGGTTACCATCAGCTGATGCCATGGGTCTGGAGGCTCCCCAACAGTAATGGACATTTTCAAGGACGCAGAGGAAATCTTCAGTTACCGGACGGCTCCACTGCCCCTGGTCTCTACTGGGCATGTTTCCGAGAAGGCATTTATGATCTGAATTATCTTTACACGCTTCAGGACGCAGTTGTAAAAAGGGAGAATTCAAATGATCCTGAATGTAAGGCATTACTCAGAAATGCCCGTAAACTGATTCAGAAGACGTGGGATGATATTCCGGTCATGGCGGACTATTCTGCAGGCGGAGTCTTTCCGCATGAAGAATTTGATGCCAGAAGGGCAGAGTTTGCCGCCCTGATTATGAAATTAAATCGTTATCCGGAAACAAACGGCAGGCAAGCTCCATCTGTTTTGGCGGATACAACGGAAAAACAGAATACTTCGACAACAATAAATGCGAAAAATCTCGAGGTTTATCCACTGAAATGGCATTGGCAAGCCCATGAAAGAGAAGCTTCTCTGCAAGAACAAGGCGAAGAAGTACATCTGCGAATTAAGGTAGATCATAAAAATGACGGTTTTTCCGAAATAGGAATGCCTCAGAAATATCCCTGCGGATGGCCTCGCATGATTTTCAATTTTCCACAGCCGATTGACTTGGGACACTATCAGTTTCTCTCCTTCCAACTTAAAGTGGATTCCAACCGCAACGGCGAGGAAAATGAATTCTGGCCGATGTGGCTTCAGGCTGTTGCTCCGGGAAAAATCAAGGATATTCATAACCTCTCTTCACTTCAACCTGCCACCTGGCATACATTCATGATCCCATTAGGCAATATACAAATAAAAAATGTAATACGCCTTCAATTCGGAATCAGTGAAAATCAATATACTGATCATGCAGACTTGAATTTTCATTTCAGAAATTTACAGCTGCTCGCATTCAAACAGCCAACTGTCACCAGATTGGAATATGCCCGCAAAATAGAATCGTATGCCGGAAATCTGCCGGTAAGCTTTGAGATTGCAGGGCCACTGGAAATGTGCGGGAATGTCACAATATCCCTCAAGAATGCCGCAGGAGATATTCTTGAAAAAATCAGCATGCATCCGCAGCAAAATATCAACACAGCGCTGAACCTGCAAAAATGCACTCCGGGAAAACATATCCTGCAAATTGAGATACAGAAAAATGATAAAGATATTTCAAAAATCTCCGGATCGTTCGAAGTAATCAAACCATTTCATAAAAATAAAGGGAAAAAATGAAACGGAAAACTTATTGTATCGTCGGCTGCGGAAGCCGTGCACAGTCGTTCATCAATACGATTTACACGGATAATGCAGATGTCGCAGAACTGCTTGCATTGTGTGATACCAATCACGCCAGAATGGAATATCATAATTCCGAGATCGTCAATCGTTATCATGGAACCGCTCTTCCAATGTATGATGCGTCTGAATTTGATATCATGTTGAAGAAGCATCAACCAGATTATGTGCTCGTCATCAGCATGGACCGGACTCATCACACATATATCTGCCGTGCAATGCAACTCGGATTTGATGTCATTACGGAAAAACCGATGACCATCGACACAGAAAAATGCAGAATGATTCTTGATGCTGTAAAGGATTCCAACAGAGAATTGCGCATCGCGTTCAATTATCGTTATATTCCAAGAAATACCAAAGTAAAGGAACTGTTGAGCACCGGCATTCTCGGCAAAATTACAACTGTCCATTTTGAATGGCTTCTGGATACCAGCCACGGCGCGGATTATTTCCGGCGCTGGCACAGGGATAAAAGAAATTCCGGCGGACTCCTTGTCCATAAAGCCAGCCATCATTTCGATCTGGTAAACTGGTGGCTGGAATCATATCCGGAAACAGTTTATGCACAAGGGAAGCTGGCTTTCTATGGCAAGGAAAACGCCGAAAAGCGAGGAATTAAAAAGTTCTATTATCGCTGCAAAGACAGTAAAACAGCCCAAAATGATCCATGGGCATTGCATGTCACGCCGGAAGATACCGCATTGAACGGACTTTATTTCGGAAAACCGGAAGAAGAGGATGGATATTGCAGAGACCTGAGCGTATTCAGTCAGGGCATCTCCATTGAGGATAATATGGCGCTTCTGGTTCATTACCGCTCCGGCGCATTGATGACATATTCACTGAATGCTTTTTCGCCTTACGAAGGATACCGGATCAGCTTTACCGGAACCAAAGGACGTCTTGAAGTCCATGCGGTTGATCGCGCTTATATATTGGCGGATCAGATTGATAATGCAGCCTTCAACCTCCCTGGAGCAGAATCAAAAATCGCACAGCGCGGAGAATCACTGATCCCGGAATTGATTTACCAGCCGCAATGGGGACGTCCGCGAGTTATTGAATATGAAAAGGCAAAAGGAGGCCATGATGGTTGTGACCCACTGCTGTTCAATCATTTATTCCGCGGGGTGAAAGATGATCCGCTCAATTTATCTGCCGACTACATTGACGGTGTCCGTTCCATTATGACAGGAATTGCAGGTAATCTTTCGATACAGACAGGTAATCCGATAAACCTGGAAGACTTAATTCCAGACTGGAATCACTTAAAATACGGATATAAGAATAAACCGTTAACTTTACTGCAAAAATAATTTTATAAAAAGGAAAGGATGTATTCATGAAAAAGTTCAGTATTGCACTGGCATTTCTCACCGGAGTAATTCTTCATGCGGAAGAAATCAATCTTCAAGGAGATTTCACACACATTCAAAACAATGGTGTCCCTCAAGGATGGCATGTGACTCGATCCAAGTTCTATGAACCAGCTGCGAAATTTAAAATTCTCAAAGAAAAGGATAAAAATATTCTGCATGTTTCCGATATTACCGGGCAATATGGTTTTGGCTGGCAGTCTGCAATCCTCTTTCCGGTAAAAGCCGGCGATCAGGTAACAATTTCAGCAAACTGCAAAGGAAAAGGAACCGGATGGTTCACGATTGAAACCAGTACAAAGGATGGAAAATGGACCGGAGGTTTCCGTAAACAGCGTTTTCAATTGAAACCGGAATGGAACGAAGCAAAAGTCAGGTTGCATATGATCGACTTCAAAAATAAAACCACCGGACAAGCAATGCTGTTATTCGGCGCAGACAAAGGCTCCGAACTCTATATCTCCGATCTGAAAGTTGAACGCATCAGCAAATAACAGCAATAACGGCTGGGAAACATGCAGTCTCCCAGCCGTGCTTTCATCCAAGCTCAACGGGCAGGATGACTTCCTGTTCCGCATTCCGTTTCGTCCGTTTCAGGTCAGTACGGGCGATATCAAGGGATACTCCCCACGCCGCGCCATGGTGCAATGCCAGCGCAAACATCACCTCGTGCCGTCCTTTTTCCCATACTGCATCCAAGTGATGCTGCTCCGGGACAATCGGATTGGTTCCATTCTTATCCGTATATACGGCTTTGCCGTCAACAAACATTTTCACGGGTCCGTCATATCCGAACAGCAGACGCACCTGCATCGGCTCCGGCACGTCATAAACACTGCGGAAGAAACGGACTCCCTGCCGGTCTGCATATTGAGTGTGGTCAGGCGGAATCACAAAGGTTTTCTGCGGCGGCACGGAATAAGAAAGTTTTACGGAGTCGGCATATTTGATCCGATCCAGTTCCTCGGTCCCGAACAGCGGCTCGCTGACCTGCATCTTTGCGGTATACGGCGTCTTGAAGTATTTGCCGAAAAGCAGCTGCCACGTAAACGCCGGAAGCGAACGTCCGGCGCTGTCATGGATATTGCAGCAGGGATTCGCACAGCAGCCGTAACCGAGATTCATCGCCGACACGCCGAAACCGCAGTGAAGAATCGCAGTATTTCCTTTCAGTTCCGTCCGGAAACTCAAATCCTCCTGTGAGTTGTTGAACATGAATCCCACGGGACGCCCTGCCGACACTAGTTCTCCCGCGACATTTTTAAATGATACAATGAACTGAACTTCATTGATTTTCGGAAGACATTTCATTTTGACCGAGTCCAGTTCGATCGGCGGGGGAAGCGCATCTTTCCCCCCGGTAAGCGTATATGCGGCTTCCGCAAGGCGGCGCCCCAGTATGATCTGGGATTTTCCGCTGAGATGAATTCCGTCATCCAGTTCCAGATCAATCGCGGGGACAGTCAGCAGATTCCGTATTGAGTTCTGCAATGTCCTCTGAATCTCACGAATGCAGGTCCAGTTTTTATCCGACGTGGCGTCGGTATAAATCAGACGTGCGATCTGCACCTGCACAAACGGCATTCCGGGAAAACGGAAATCCCGTCTGAGTGCTTTCACAAACCGGATCATATTCTGGCGGAACAGTGGAATCGTCTCCTCCTTCGCATCGGAACATCCCTGATACCAGATCATCCCGGAAACAAAGCCGCCGTTGCGTTTCACCCGGTTCAGCATCGCCCCATAAAGCGAATTGTCGCCATCCTTCTTCAACTTCGGGTCCCACTGCGCCATGGTCGTTCCGCCGTGAGCACAGCAGATCAAGCCCTGCGGGACACCGGTCAGGCGGAACATTTCATTGGCGAAAGAAACGCCGGGTCCCGCCCCCTTCCCCATCGGATCTTTCCAGTCTGCCGGCTGCGGGCCGTCAACGCCGCGCAGTCTCCAATGCACCGGGGCATGGGCGACCGGTGGACACGTGATCGGCTCCTCCGCCCTGCCCCAGCGGTCATCCATATAATAAGCGCGCACCATCGGCGAAGAATTCTTATACGCGCCGGAAAGATTGCCGTATCCCTGCATGTTGGACTGTCCGCCAAGCACCCAGACATCCCCCACCAGCACATCCTTCAACGTAAGAGATTCCTTTCCGACAGTAACCGTAATCCGGTAAGGGCCTCCCGCTTTCAGTCCCTCCAGCACACCGCTGAACTTACCGGCGGAGGCACGTCCGCACACTCTCCCCGTCATCCCCTCGATCTTTCCGCCGTCAGCGCCACATACACTGACTTTAACTTGCCCTCCGCCGGAGGAGCACTCCCCGGTAAAAGGCTGTTCACTGACGCCGTCGGCATTCCGGCGGATCACCATCTGTTCAAAAAGACCTGTCAGAATCTTCATTTCCCATCCTGTCTCCGTTGTTTTTGAAAGAAAACGCATATAAGATATCCCGGCAGCAAATACATACAAGCCTGAAGATTCAGAAAATCGTAAAAATCATCCGTTGAAGATTGTATTTTCCGGACAGCTCCGCTATATTGCGGTGAATAATATGGGAGCAGATGCCGCACATGAAAATTATCTGTCCGCACTGTAAGCGCATTACCGAACTGGAACATGTTTCACATGGTTGCAATGTGGAATGTGTCTGTTCCCGCGAATTCAAAGTCGATGACTCCACCATTCTCGAAGAATATTCCGAAATCGACAGCATCATCCCGGAACAGATCGGGCAGTATCAGATCACGGAATTCATCGGGTACGGCGGCATGGGAAAGCTCTACAAGGGAATCCATCCGAATCTGGGAATTCCGGTAGCGCTCAAAGCCCTGCGCATGGAATACGTCACGGATACGGCGTCCTGCGACCGTTTCATCAAATCCGCAAAAATCTGCGCGAAACTGAACCATCCGAATATCGTCAGAGTTTATGACTGCGGATACGACAAGGACAACGTGTATCTCGTCATGGAATACATCGGCGGCGGCAGCGCCCAGGATCTGTTCGAGCGTGAGGGAGCGCTGGAACAACATCGCGCCGCCCGGATTGCGCATGATGTCTGCCTCGGACTCATGGCGGCGGAATATCACGGGATCGTCCATCGGGACATCAAACCTGAAAACATCATGTTTGCGGATGACGGCACGGTCAAGGTTCTCGACATGGGACTCGCCAAGATCGACGGCGACCAGCGTATCAATTCCTACTCCCGGACCATCTCCTTCACCTCGCTGGGCACCGAACAATACATGCCGCCGGAACAAGCCATTGATGCGAGTTCCTGCGATTCGCGGGCGGATGTCTATTCCCTGGGCATTACCCTGTACCAGCTCTGCACGGGAAAACTGCCGTTCGACTCGAACAATCCGCAGGAGCTCCGCAGAATGCACGCGCTGGAAGCGCCTCAGCCGCCGCGGGAACTCAAGCCGGAACTTCATCCCGACCTCGAATACATTATCCTGAAATGCATCAGGAAAAACCGTGACGACCGTTATCAGTCGATCGACGAACTGGAACTGGATCTGGATGCGTTTCTCAAGAACCACATCCTTCCGTCCAAACTCGTCTATGAAACAAAGCCCAGGACTTCGCCTTTCCGGCGGTTTGAGAACATCAAGTGGCGATACGCATTCCTGTTTCTCGGAGCGGCAGCCCTGCTCTCCGTCTCCACGCTGTACTGCCTCTTCACCTACATCAAAGAGAGAAAACGCACCCGGGCAAAGGTCCAGACCGTCATGCAGGTGCAGGACACTCAGCGCCGCCAGCAGATACGCCAGATGTTCTCCGCCATCTCGCCGATGCTGCTCAAAGGGCGCTTTGCCATGGCTTACGAATACTATAATCTCCGCGGCGGCAGAGAACTGGCGCCGGGATTGGAAGGAGTCTTCACCACGTTGCAGGATATTCCCTACACCTTTGCAAAACAGTGGAAGGAACGGATCGGGCAGACAGCCATGCTGACACTTCAGAAAGCTCCTGCCGCCGCTCTCTCCCTGCTCATCAATGATGTCATTGGAAATACGGTTTACGCGACGGACACCCGGACCCGCCAGGCATATACCTTTACGGTTCATGACCTGACCCCGGAAGACCAGCAGAAATATCTGCGCGGGATCAACACGATCGCACTCTCCATCTGGATCGGCTGTGAATATGTCGGCAATAACCAATATGCAAAGGCGGAGGCAGTCTTCAAGCCATTGGATATCTTCGGAGAATACCTGATTCAGGAAATGAAAACAGCAAACGGAAAATAATCATTCTGCGCCATGAAGTGATCTTGTGCATATGAGACCGTCTTTTTGAAAGAACCTCCGAAACAAAAAAAGCATCCGCTCCTGTGGAGGGATGCTTTTTTCCAGATTCAGAGGAAGAGACTACCGTTTTTTTACCGTGTTCAAAGGGGGCGGGAGACAGCGGTAGACAC